>JAKPOE010000289.1 GCA_029548025.1 Spirochaetota bacterium | reverse complement strand
CCTTTTGTATTTTACTGGGCTGGATTCCCAACATATAAAGATAACAGGGTGTCGTACTATCGCAATCAACATCTTCTCTTTGAATATACTATTGATCAATATATGGCTTATTTCTATAATTCAGAACCTTTTGATTATAATTTAGACCGTATGATCCCACAAAAAAACACTATACTGTACAAAGCATCCAAAGATATTTTTACTAATGCTATCGCCACCATAAAACCGTCCCTCACTCTTACACCATCCATTATTTCATGGTTAAAACATGATGGTTATGATATCGCATTACAATGTGTAAAACCAGTTTATTCATTAAAAAAAACAAGAAATGCGCATCTTATTAAGATTCTTCGCTTACTTGAAAAAAGAACTTACAGTGATTTCCTGGTACGGTATCCTGATGCACGAAGGATTAACCGTCATATTTTAAATCTGCATCGTGATCGATGGTTTAATCCCGGCGGTGAAGTGGGCTTACATTACGAATCAGTTGATGACCTTTTCAGAATTGTGAAAGAAAAAACTGTCACACTCTGGAAACAATTTGAAGAACTATTAAACCACAAAGAAATGATTTCACCTTCTCAATTCAATGCTGTAATCGAATTTACAAATGCCTACACCGGAAAAAAAGGTTTCAGCCTTGATGGCATGATCCATCAAAATCCTATACGATTACGCAATTGAGATGTTATTTTAAATTTTTTATTGTGGTTTCAAAATGTAGCCTGGCAATTTTTTTAATATCCTCAATGGGTAAATTTTTTATAAGGGATGGTTTTTCAATATATTCACCGTTAGCTGTGTATAAAGACAAAAATTTAATATAATTAGAAGCTGCGATGCGATGAGGATTAATAGTATTATAATCGAGATAGCTATATAGTATTGCAAGGCCAAGATAGGTATTGTAATAAATGGTACTGCTTAATGCCAGTTCTTCACCTGTCACCTGATCAAAAAAGTAATAATAATTATTCAAAATTTTATGTGTTAACTCATGTATCTCAAACATTTTCCATATCTCATCAAAGATTGTTTCTTTGCTGGAAAATGATTTTTTTATGCAAAAGCGTATATCCTCATTAACATGTGCACCTACAAAAAACATGTTTTCGCATGATTTGTTATCCATAATTCTTTTAGATATTATGTAATCATTGTACACTTCATCAGGATTTATATAAATCATATCAAAATAAAACGTCGAGTTACTTGTCGAAAATTCATCATAATAAATTAAAGGTTGTATATTAAAAATTCTTACCTTTACATTAAAAAGCGGATGATTGATAGTTACCGGTTTTCTTTTCCCATAAATGCAATAATCCAGTAAATATTTATACTCACCGCCATCTTTTGTTTTTGAAAATCGCAGTATTATATTTCTGTTCTCCAGCTTTTGTGTCAGCTGTTCAAGTTCATTATCAGATATCTTATCAGGTTCTTTGTACACCCGCAATACCTGTTGTGCTAAAGTTTTTAAAGAAGTATCCTGTAATGTTTTCAGGTATGCTTCGTATTGCACAATATTAAAACCAGTTGTTTGCATCAACCTTACTGGAATACTATCTGCCTGGATAAGGTTTACAAAATGAGGGTTTTCGTTAAACAACAATACAATATATGCATAAAATTTGCCATTGGTTGTTCTAATATTCATCAGGTTTGGACGGACATTAGAGATAGTTACATCTGAACCAAAAACCTGTAATGATCCTGAAGCAATCATCCCCAGCAAAATTGTGATGTTAATATATTTTTTAGTATTCATAACAATATTGTATACATTCTTACTATAAACAATGTAGCTTTATTTTCAAAATTATGCAAATTATTAATATGGTACAAATAATTTTAAACATAAATATTTTACCAAATGTTATTGAAAAATTTCTTACAGTGGAAAAGATAGACATTTTGTAGCTTATTATAGCTAAACTGTATAGAAAATATTTTTATCATCATATTGTGCAACAATAGTTGTAGCAATAATAGTATCTATAAAAAGGATAAAAAAATGAAACTTCTTGCAGAGGGAACAATTAATACATTTTGTCAGGCAATTGGCCATATTGGCTACCCCTCCTATATTATTAAGGGGTATACTAAAAGTATAATGATAGATGCAGGGATTAATCTTTTAGCACTAAAATATTACAGCGATCTGCTATCACTATTTGGTGAACCAATTGCCCTCGATTATGTTGCTATTACTCACTCACACTATGACCATCTGGGAGCTATACCATATTTACTGAAGAAAATCCCCAATGTATCAGTGGTAGGTGCCAAACGCATACAGGATCTGCTTTCTAAACAAACAGTTATTGATTTCATGACGCATCTCAGCGATATACAAAAACCTCTTTTTGCAGATATTGTCAACAATGAAGACGTATCGCTTTCATACTTTGATATAACTTGCCCTGTTAAAGAAGGAGATTTCATTGATTTAGGGGATATTAGTTGCGTTGTATATGAAGTTCCCGGTCATACACGCGATTCCCTTGCATATTTCTTCCCTGAGATTGGAATGCTTTGTGCTGGCGAAGCTGTCGGGGTTCCCCAGGGCATTAATGGAGAAATTGTGCAGGTTGAATTTTTATCCTCGTATGACGATTACTGTAAATCTTTAGAAAAAATGTTATCCCTTAAACCGCAAACCCTTTGTATGGCACATGGTTTTGTATACACCGATGATGATGTAACTAAGTTTTTGGAATTATCCATTACATCTACCAAACAATATAAAGAACTTTTATTACAATATCTTGACCGGGTGAATGGCGATATTGAAAAAGCAATTGAACTGATTACTTTTGAGGAATATGATAAAAAAGGGCTGATCTATCAAGAACGGAATGCATACATATCTAATTTGAGTGCACAGGTTAAATTAGTTGCAAAAGAGCATAACTATATCAAGGGGTAGCAAGCGAAATTACAAACCACATAAACATGACAATGATTATAATGCCCCATAATGCAACCACACTCATGGCTATACCAGGATGATTGTATATCCATCTGAAAAGAGATGTCTCTTTATATTGAATAATAACTGTAAAAACCTTATCAAAAAGAGTGGCTTTTTTATTTGTTTTTCTCTTTTTATCATAAGCAGACATTGGTTCCCCCGGCATTTATAAAATAACGTACATCATGATATTATATGTAATTTAATTTAATAATTGTCAATCAATAAAATTTTGTATATATTTTTAATATGAGAGTTTTTGCAACTTTTTTTCAAAGTTTATAACCTTTTGAATTCAGGTTATATTCCTCTCTGTGACCTGATAAAGTATTACTAACTAAAGTTTTTGCTATGCCTTTATTTTTTATGACTATAATATTGCCGTATATACTCATCAATATAACTTTGAGGATTTTCAACAGCACCTTTAGTTATAACAAACCTATCAAGGTTCATAAGTTTTATACCATAGGGATAATCATGAAATAAATCATCACAAAATTGCTTGATGCTCATTTTTGCTTCACGTGCTTTTTCCTGTATTATCTGTAAAGCCTCTCCGTCAAATTCCATAACAACGCCATGTTTTAATAAAAACTCTTTCTGAAATTTTCTAATATTATCACTCAACAATATGTTTTTTAATACACTTTCAGGATTATCCACAACTACTGAATTAACAACCAACTTTTTAATATCAGTTGATGGCAATGTTTTTTCAAATTT
>JAKPOE010000259.1 GCA_029548025.1 Spirochaetota bacterium | reverse complement strand
CTGACGATGAAATGCTTTTTATCCTCAACCGCTATAATCTGCGACAGCTTTTCAGGATCAATCAGCGCACTATACCAATAATCCAATATCTGTATCACATTCATGGCATGTAACTATATTCCACTAAAGAATACTGTGAGTTTACCATCTGCTCTAACTTTGGTTTAAAAAACGATGACATCGTCATCAGTAACCGTTCAATGGGGCTTGCCGTATCATCATAAACGGCTGAATCGTCCGGCAGCTTAGCTAATGTACGCGCCTTATTTAATGCATCGTCATAGCTGCCCAGCTCATCAGCAAGTTTATACTCAACCGCCTGATTGCCGGTAAACACACGCCCATCAGCATACGGCATGATATCGCTTACCGCCATATTTCTGCCTGCTGCTACATCGTGCACAAACTTCTGATAACTTGAATCAATAATCTGTTGAATCAACTGCAATTCTTCCTGCGAAATCTCTCTGTGCATGGCAAGGATATCCTTATACCTTCCGCTTTTTATTACATTCATACGGATACCCAACTTATCAAATAAGCCTTTGAGATTGGGAGCCATGGCAATAACGCCAATTGAGCCTGTTATGGTGCCATAGTTGACAACAATAGCATTGCACGCCGAAGCAATGTAGTAACCGCCTGACGCTGCTACATCACCCATCGAAGCTATGATGGGAATATTTTTTTTTCTAAGCGATAGTATCTTGGTATATATCTCCTGTGTTGCAGCAACCGTCCCGCCAGGAGAATTAATCCGTATAACTATCGCCCTGATGCGGCTGTCCTGTGCTAATGCATCAAGCCTTTTTACAATGTAATCGGCATTAGCCTGCGCCATCATATCACCGGTTGCTTCGATACGTCCATACACACGCACGATGCCAACTCCGGGACCCTCGGTGAGGTTAATCCGTGTACCAATGGTCATCTGGCGTTGCATGGTTATGCTTATCTGGATTATTGCAAGTACAACCGCAAAAACCACCATTGCCAGTATGGCTATAAGTATCCGTCTGTTTTTATCCATACCTTATCCCCTGCCAATATTTGACAACAATACACCATGTACAGCAATAAATGCAACATTTTTTTCTTGCTTTTTTT
>JAKPOE010000247.1 GCA_029548025.1 Spirochaetota bacterium | reverse complement strand
AACACCGGCAATCTATAATGAAATAATTGCTCATTCCGTTGGCACCACCTATTTTAAACCAGATATTGATACAATCTTTGAGATTGGCGGGCAGGATGCAAAATATGTATATTTGAAAAACGGAGTGCCTATTGATTATGCCATGAATGAGGCATGCTCTGCGGGGACAGGTTCATTCCTTGAGGAGTCAGCACAGGGTGACCTGAATATTGCCCATGCATGGGAAATAGGGGATATTGCTTTGCAGGCGGAAGAGCCGCTGAAGTTTGGTGAACACTGCTCAGCTTTTATAAACTCAGATATCCGGAAGGCAATACAACAAGGTGCAAGCAAGGAGGATATCACCGCTGGATTGGTTACATCAATTGTTGCAAATTATCTCAACAGGGTTGTTGGCAACAGAACTATTGGTAATGCCATTGTGCTACAGGGTGGAGTGGCAAAGAACAAAGCAGTACCGCTTGCGTTTGCCATGCTGTTGCAAAAAAATATAACCGTACCGCCTGATCCGGAGCTCATGGGGTGTTTTGGTGTTGCTATGGTTGCGTTGCAAAAGCTGCAGAGTGGATTATTGCAAAAGAAGCTATATTCGCTTGATGCAATAGTACAAACTGAAATTATTTATGAACGCGAATTTACCTGCAAATCATGTGACAACTATTGCCCAATACGGGTGCTGAAAGTCAATGGCAACAAATATATGTTTGGTGGGCGATGCAATAAATATGCCAATATGCGTAAAAAGCGTATCATCAATGATGATGAGGTTGTTGACTTTATTGAAAAACGGAATCAACTGTTATTTGAAGAATGCGCACCGCAGCCATTGACGGGCAGTTCTCCTATTCGTGTTGGGATACCTCTTTGCTTTTCAACCTACTCGTTGTGGCCATTGTATGCATGGTTTTTTTCACAATTAGGTGTGGCGATAGTTACTTCGGATGAAATTTCAGATGAAGGGAAAGCTAAAGCTGAAAGTGCATATTGCTTCCCGGCTGAAATAGCCCACGGGGCTGTAAAAAATATCCTTGATAAAGGTGTTGATTATATTTTTCTGCCACACATGAAAGAGATGAAAAGTTTTGTTGATGATGCACGGGCAACATTTTGTCCAATCACGCAGGGATTGCCATACTATATAGAAAAGGCGTTTGATGAATTGCCAGAAGAAAAAATTCTTTCACCGGTTATAAGCCTTAAGCTTTCAGATGCAATGACAGAACAATCCTTTGTTGATGTTGCCGTGACACTGGGATTTTCTGCTGAGCAGGGGATGAGTGCCTATCATGTTGCTCTGGATAAGCAAAAAGAATATTTTGTAAAAGCTCAAAAATTAGGGAAAGAGGCGCTTGAGTTTTCAAAGAGGTTGTCAAAACCTGCGATAGCGCTGCTGGGCAGACCATACAATGCGTTTACAAAAGATGCCAACATGGGGATACCAAAAAAATTTACCAGCATTGGTTATACTGTCATCCCCTTTGATATTATACCCTTTGATGACGAATCCATATTCCCCAATATGTACTGGTTTTATGGACAACTGGATATGAAGGCAGCTGTAAAGCTTGCCAATGAGGATAATATCTATGTAACTTTTATTTCAAACTTTTCATGTGCACCCGATTCATTCATGCTGCACTATGTAAAATGGATAATGGGGACAAAGCCATTTCTTATTCTGGAATTAGATTCACATACTGCTGATGCCGGCGTTGATACGCGTGTAGAAGCATTCCTTGATATTGTTGATGGATACCGGCAGAAATGTATTGATAAACAGGCAGAACGCTATGACAACGGCTTGCGTTTCATTATTGAAAATAATGGTCTTTTTGTAAAGAATAGCTATACCGGCAGTAAAATACCTATACGCAACAATCCGAAGGTAAAGGTTCTTTTATCTAACATGGGACGCCTGGGGGTTGAGCTTCTTGCTGCCTCGCTGCGTTCAACCGGTATCAATGCAGTAGCAATGCCTGTGCCTGATAACAGAACATTGCAGTTAGCACGGCAGTTTGTATCAGGCAAAGAATGTTTACCTTCGCATCTGGTTCTGGGCAGTGCATTGAACTTTTTTTCTTCCACACACTACCGGAAAGATGAAATATATCTTTTGTTTGTTCCTACAACACAGGGCCCATGCCGTACGGGGCAATATTTTGTTTTTTATCAAAATCTTTTTAAGGATTTACGATTGGAAAATGTGTGTGTTATTACATTGGATTCTTCAAATTCGTATAATGAGCTTGGATCACATTTTTCAAAACATGCATGGTGGGGTGTTGTTATAAGCGACTACATGAAAGATATTGAAACTTCGCTAAGAGCATGCGCTGAAGATCCGGTAAGTGCAATGGCATTGTACGACCAGTTGTGGCAGGAGTTGATATCGATTGCCGAGAAGGATGTGACAAAAGTTATACCTGCTTTACAAAGGATAGCTGCTGCCATACAACAAATACCATTAAAGAAAACTATCGAACAATGTCCCAGGGTACTGGTTGTTGGTGAAATTTATGTTAGGCGAGATGACTTTGCTGTTGATGAGTTGATCAAGCATTTCAGCACAAAAGGTATCATTGCAAAAGTTTCGGGCGTCAGTGAATGGATTTACTATTGTGATTTTATCCGGGAATATGAGTATAAAAAAGCAATCAAGGCCGCGCCGTGGTATAAAAAACTATTTATACCTGAAACAAAGAAATTGCTATTGTTTTACATTGAGCAGTGGTACAAACATGGTGTTGAAAACAAGATAAAGGAAGCTTTGATGCCTACCAGCCTGATTCCTGAAACACCTCATAACATGCATCACATTATGAAGATGTCACAGCAGCATTTTGTTAATCTTGAACTGCAGTCAGAGATTACTATTTCAAGCGGTGTTGCTGCAAGCGCAATGGAGGATGGCTATTCAGGTATTGTGAATATCTCACCATTTGCATGTTTGATAGGAAGGGTCATTGAAGGCATACTTACTCCATGGGCACGTACAAAAGGATATCCCATGATGTCAGTGGAGATTGATGGCAATGCATTGCCTCCTACAACACTGAATAAATTAGATATATTTATGCTCAATGTTATGCGATTTAAAAAGCAAACTGCAGAAGCTGCTATAGTGGATTACCCGGGCATGGAAAATGTAGCGGTCGATAGAAAGCTGGTTAAAGAGCTGTAGCACTAAGATTTTTTTGTAAATGCTATTGCCTCGTCCACAGTTGGGAAAACGGCAAAGAAATCAAACATTGCAGGCTGTTCTATCATTATTTTTTGTAAAAGGTCATCGGTTATGACAAGGAGGGCATATCCGCGAGTTTTCTTCCAGAATTGCAACGATTTCATTAAAACACCTATTATAGGGTTGGATACCTCTTTCACTGTTAATACATTGAGAATATAGTGCTGATGGTCAGGGTAGTTTTGCATATCTTGCTTGACAAATTCTAAGATTTCGTTAGCCTCTTCTTTGGTAAGGATTGGTTTTTTGATTGTTCCTAATAATATTTTTGTATCCTTATCGTATTCTAAGGAAAATAAATCTTTTAATGTGCTCATACAAAAACCCTTTACATTTTTATAAATTAATGTCATGATAACCTTTGAAATAGATAGTTGTCAATGAAAAAAGATAGTTTCTATAAATATTTAGTTGTAATACTATATTTTTAAATTTTAATGGGTATTACTTATACTGCACTATAGTGCATGAAAACAGTATAGAGATTATTGACCGTAGTTACACTATTTTATGTGTGAAAGGATAGCCGTGCAATCATGGTCCATCTTATGAAAAAGGTAGCATATTATTTAAGTATTGGTGTTGCTGGTTTCATAGTTTTGTTGTTCATTGGTATTATTGGTGTTAACATTTATATCACCGATAGCAAAGCAACCAGATTCCTCATCTCACAGATAGAATCCAGCCTTAACGCTACAGCTTCATTACAGGTAACCCATTTTTCATTATTTCATGGATTTGAAATAAAAAATTGTAAACTTTTTGTTTTGGGTGATACCACACCATTACTACAGTTTGATACCTTTAAACTAAAGTATAGCCTGTTACCAATGCTTATTGGGAAGGTTAACATCTATGAGGTTGGGCTGTATAATCCGTCTATTGTCATTGATGAACACAAAGGGGTATGGAATTTTCAGAGGATGCTGAAACCCTCTGAAAAAAAGGAAAAAGAAGAAAAAGAAGAAAAGCAAAAAGTTGAAGCAGGGGAAGCAATTTCATTGCCAATTCCAGTGGAATTTCTTTTTAACTTCATAGTACAAAATCTTTCAATAACCGTACATGGCAGTACCTATGAACTACGATGTCATGATTTTTCATCATATATAACAGTACATGCACCTTCAATGAGATCCATACCATTGAATGTAAAGGCGTTAGCCTTGTTTGATACAATGGACATTGCGATAAATCCACAAAAAACACTACAGCTTTCATTTATATCAAAAGATGTAAAGGCAGGTCCACCATTGTTGTTTTCATTTCATGTTGCGTACAACCCTGATCAAAAGCAACTATCAAGCAACTTCATCTGTGGCACGTATACTACGCCGCTGCGTTTTGTTCAAAAACATGTAGCACCGTTAAATGCTAAAATTGAATATGACATCATCTATAATCCTTCAACTGACGTACTTCGCTGTAATACCTTTATGATTACATTTAATCAATCCACCTGGGTTTCGTTTGCTGGCAGTATACTGCATGTTAACAAAAGTCCTGAGATATCCTTTGCGATGCTTGATAGCAATATCAGGCTTCACGAGTTGTATACCTATACCAGCAAGCTGATAGGGCCCAGCCCATACTTTCATGGAACTGTCTCCCTATTTCCTCTTATGATAACAGGTAAGGGGAATAATTTCACCGTTACGGGTGCTATCAGCGGGGAAAATGTAGCAGTTGCTACCGGGGATTTTTCAATAACGGTCCCTTCATTTACCATACCCTACACTGTTGCTATGAGCAACGCTTATGTTACAGGATCGCTACGGATACATATACCGCACTTTTATTATGCACTTGGTGAAAAATCAAAGGATAATAGTGCAGATCTGGTATGTGATATCAATTACAATCGCAACACGGGTTTTGTACAAATACATCGTTTTGTCATGGTACACCGAGATGCTGCTAGTGCAAAAGAAGCAATACGGTGCGAGATGGATGGTACCGTTTCATTGCATGATACTATACAGGCGCGCATTGCCATACATCCGTTGATGATTAATATGCCGGTATTAACACATACATTGCCTGCTCACCTGAAGCAAGCACTATCATCAAGTCCTATAACAAAACCGATTAGTGTTACGTTGAACACCACGTTGCAATCTTCTAAAAAAGTAAATGCGATAGAGCTTGCTACCATATTTGCAATACCTGATTATGACATTGATGATCTAAAACTTACAGCGTCAATAGCTCATAAACCTGAGCAGCAAAAAATTACCATCTCTGTTTTAGAGCTATCCAGTAGCAAAAAAAATATGGCCATACAGGCTCATGGCAATGTTGTCATGGGGAATGATATCATGATTGATGTTAGTACGGGATTAACTGTTGCACCTGCAAAGCCCGTTGCATTTGCTGATTATTCTTTGAGTGGTCAACTGGCAGTTGCAATGCATCTCAAAGGAACAGTGCAGAAATTATCAGCAAAGGGTAATATTGTATCAAAGAAACTACAGATTGAAAGTAAACCCAATAAACTTTATGTAGGCCCTGTTGATATTGATATCCCAATAATGTATACCATGGGGGAGAGCTTTGAGATACCGTTTGATGTTGCCGACAGTATGAACATTGCACTGTTTAAACCCGAGGTCAATGTTTCTATAGGCAGGATTGTAGCAAAACATCCATCGCGTAATATTGCATTTGAATATATGAGTAGTTGCAAAGGGTATATTGGATGTAAACGCAACACACTGGAAATAAAGAATGTACAGGCAACAGTAATGGGGGGAACGGTAACATTAAAGGAGTTACTCTTTAATCTGGCAGATCTTAAACCGGAGAATATGGGATTTAGAGTTGCGTTTAATGTCAATGATATTGATATTGGAAAACTGGATGATCCATCTTCCCTGCGAATACATCACGACTCTTTGTTATCCATGAATGCTATAATGCAGGGAAAGAATTTATCTACCGGTCAGAATCTTGACATTTCAGGTACTGCTACTATTTACAAGGTTGGTGAACAGTTTGCCAACCGATTGTTCAAAGGCTTGAATGAAGAAAAGGGGAAATCAAAATTGGGCATGGCACAAATTGCTGTGGATAATTCGCTTATCATTGCTGGCTTTGATTTTTATATTGATAAGGGGCTTGTATATCCAACGGTGGTATTTAAGCGCAAAATACTGGGTGCACTGGTGACGGTTAACAATGAACGGGTCCGCTATGAACGCATTCCGGTGATGGAGTTTTTCAACAAGGTGCGGGAGGAATCATTATGAAAAAAAACATGGTGGCGATAGCACTCGCGTGTATTGTTTGTATAGTTATTGTTATGTCTGGATGTACTTCCTCAGGCTGCATTCAAGATATGCCAAGTTGCCTTGAGATATACCCCCCTGCAATCAATATTACCGGTGAAAAGACCGCATTGGAGCGACAGCTCATTGGAGAATACCATGAGCTTGAACAGGACGCATGGGTTACATCAACGGTGATGACCCCATCAAAAGGGAATCGTAAAGCGGTTGTCAATGCTGATGATGAGTTGTTGAATGCCATCCAGATAAGAGAATTAAACAGCGATACAATACGTTTATACAAGGATAAAGAGCTTATTGGCGAACAGAATAATGGATATATTGCAATAGTTGATGAAAAAAAGCTTCAGTCACTACAAGAGGCTGATGTAATACGCACCGTTGTACAACAGGAAAATAATGCCCGCAGTGTAATCTTTGTTAAAAGTTCTGGTGCTGCCAGAAGCAGTGAAGCAAAAGCCATACAGTTTGCAGTTGAATTTGCAAAAGAGCAGCATGCAAAAGCTAAAAAAGGTGACTGGATACAAAACAATGACGGCCGCTGGGTGAAGAAATGAAGCGTTTATTGTTCATAGTACTGTTACTCTTGCTATCGTTTGCTGGATGTGTTTCAACTGCACAGCGTGATGTGCCATTTGATTATTCACAGGTTTTAACAAAAGAGTATCGTTTTGGTACTGGCAGAGTTATACCTCTTACCTTTGAGCGTTCGGTAAATGTAAGTGGTACTATTACTACTGATGGGAAGTACTTTATCTATGCATCAAACAGAGAACGCAATAATTTTGATATATATCTTAGACCACTGAATGACATCACAACGTTTCGTTTAACAGTGCACCCTGCAAAAGATTTTGCCCCTGATGTTTCACCTGATGGTAAATGGTGTGTATTTGTTTCAACACGGGACGACCCCCAGGGTGATATTTTGCTCATGAAATTAAGTATAGACACGATACTATCACAGAGCAAATTAGAAGGCGAGCAACCTGCACAAAATCTTACAACAATAAAGGATACAGCAACCGGCGCTATAGTCCCCATACGAGACGCCAGCCCATGCTTTTCGCCTGATGGTAAATGGATTGCCTTTTCATCTGAGCGCGAAGGTGAGGAAAGTATTTTTATTATGAGCAGGGATGGTAATAAAGTTCGCAAGATAACCAGTGGCATGCAACCACGGTTTTCAAATGATGGCAATGCGATTCTTTTTACAAAACAGGATGGGAAGGAAACCAACATTTACCGGATAACCATCGCAACCGGTGCTATACAAAAGCTCACCAATAATTCGTCACTGCAACTATCACCGTGCTATGGAAAAACAGATGATGATATCTATTTTACACGGGTTGAGCATGATACTAACAGTGATGGAGTGGTTGATGCCAGTGATAACGGTATGCTGTATTATTACAATGTAATAACGGGTGAAGAATATCCGTTAACATTGATTGATGAATATTCAACTGCGCCACGATGGGTGCCATATGCTGACGGGGTTATTGTGTATAGTGTGGTTGAAGGTGAACACATAAACATGGCAATGATTCCCCATACGGGGATAATACCAAAACAAAAAAATGCACTTAGACAGTATGAACTGGCACTGAAATATAAAGAAGATTTTGATGATATAGAACGATATCAGCGATGTTTGTTTGCAACATATTATTTTTTTAGAGAGGCGGTGGATATTGATTCCCAGATGATTATTGCAAAGGCCCTGTATGAGCTTTCAAGGGATGAACACTATACAATTGCAAAACAGATATTACAGGAACTATCGCCCAAAAGCAAGCCGGCATCATTGTATGCGCAATTTATACTATTAAAAGAAAACAATACAATAACATACCTTGAAAAAAATATACAAGAGTTGAAGTTAGAAAACAATGAAAAACTAACGCCTTTTTTCATTGAAGAATTAGCTGATAGGTATGCAGCTCAGGGCTTTACACAGAGAGCTTTAACGACGTACCGTGATATTGTTGATACCTATGCCACCTATTCCAGGCTTGCGTATGTGCGCTTTAAGATTGGCCGGTTGCTGTACGGGGGATTTACTATACCTGAAGAGTGGATAGTGGTGTTAGGCTCATCGTACACCTATCTTAAAAATGAAATTACGATGGAAGTTATTAATGCTACAAAACAATTACCGGCAGCACAGCGGTATGCAGGTGCTAAGGAAGCTGTTGAACGGTATACCCTGCCTATTGCAAAGGCAATTTTTCAATACATAGCTGCCACAAGCCTTGATGAGCTGGGACAAAATGAAGAGGCATGGCTCTACTTAAAACAGGGGCTTGCAAATACAAAAAAATTGGATGTCGCATATTTTCTAATCAATGTAAAATCAGGTGAGCTTGCACAAAAACAGAAGAGTGATGATTGGGCTGGCTACTATGAGGCTGCAACTAATAACTTTCAGGTCCAGTGGAAACAGGATATCCGTCCTATTATTGAGCAACTGACAGAGTACTTTGAAACAAACGGACAAAAACTGTATGAGGAAGGAAAATATAAAGAGTCCGGTGAATTGTACAAACGCTACATTACCATGAATACATTGCTTTATCTAAGGCGTCGCTATCAGGATGTATACAACATAAACGCTGCAGGAGCGCATATTGGATATATCAATGCCAGTATTCCATTACAGAATACCATGCTGGATACTCTTAAAGATGAATATTCCGGGCAGGGTCACCGTCTTTCGGTTGCGCGTATGGATTTTGATAAGGCGCATATCTATGCACTTGGCTATATCTATGTGCAAGAAGCTCTGACACTTGGCTCGTCACCCCATGCAATGGAAGGAAGAACATCAGGTGAATTGGTTAAACAGCTTGCTATGTTGAAACAGGCACTATACCACATTGACTGGGCTTTGTTTATTGATGATAGGTTTGTTGATGCGTATATATTAAAAGGGTGGGTATATCAGTATGTTGATGAATTGCGGATGTGTTGCCCTTCTAAGAAGCGTTTGATTGATTCATATTTTAGTGAGTACCTCTGGGAACAATGCATTCCACTGTACGAGAAAGCTCTGGAGGCAAACGATGAAATTATAACACCCCGTAAAGAGGCGGATATACATACCAATCTGGCAAATATATATTTTCTGCTGAAAAATTATACTTTAGCCCTGCCGCATTATAACAAGGCTGTCAGCTATCAAAAAGCATTTACCTCATTAAAAGAAGAGGCACAGTTTTATTACCATTATGGATATTGTTTATGGCAACAGGGAAACTATAGCGGTGCGTATGCAGCAATGCAGCGTGCATATACTATTTATAAGGCGATAGCCCAGAAGAATGAGCCTTTAGTGGAAGATCAGCTCTATACAGTATATAAATACTTTGCCTTATTTCAACAGATGCAGGGAAATTATAAAAAAGCGATAGAGTGGTATACTACAAGTGTTATACATGCAACGCGTTATAATCATGGGAAAAGTAACTCACGATTATATATAGCAATAGCTGAATGCTATCGCAAGCTGGAAAACGATAGAGAAGCATTATCATATCTTGAACTTGCTGAAAAAAGTTTACCATCAACTAAGGAAACACAATACAAAGTAGGATTGAAAATAGCTACACTTGGTCCTGTATATATATTTACTATACATCAGGATGATATTGTCATTGGTGAAGGAAAAATTGTTTCTGAGCTTTCGCCTTTTGAAATGGGATTG
>JAKPOE010000232.1 GCA_029548025.1 Spirochaetota bacterium | reverse complement strand
ATCTTTTGCTCATCAATAGTGTGGAAGAAGGATTAAGAAAATTAGAATATTACCTGTAAACTTGATGTAAGTTACGATTCAAAATATAAATGTACATTGGGCTTCCCATTATAGATATTACGTGTTATAAATACATCAACATCCAGATATTTTTTTATTATGGTTTCATTTATATCAGCAGGAAGGTACCAGCTGGCAATAGTTCCAGTATCCATAATATATAATTTATCTGTAGTTTGTGTTAAAAAATTTAAATCATGTGAGGCTATAATACAAAGATTTTTCCCCGAAGATGTGTATTTAATGATAGCATTATGCAATATAGTGTATGAAGATAATGAAAGGTTCTGTGTGGGATTATCAAGCATCAGTAAAATTGATTCTCTGATAAAGTGAAATGCCAATAAGGCGCGTTGCATTACATCAGATGATACTGTCACAATGGGAACGTCAACAAATGGTTGCAGCTCAAACAAGGCTATATAGTCATTTACCACATCATGATCATATGAAGAAAATGGTGATAAAAACTTTTTGTGAGGTAGCCTGCTCAGCAACAAATAGTCATGTACGGTAAGGTAAGTGTTTTGAAGAATACTAAAAGGATGAAATGCAATTTGTGCGGATAAATCTCTTTTGGTATACGCCCTTATTGGTTTTTTATTGAACATTATGTGTCCATCGTATTGTATATGCTGAGCAATGACCTGTAGCAATAACGATTTCCCACTTGCTGGTTTACCAATAATGCCAATAATCTCGCCTTCAAAAAATTCAGCATTAATGTGCGATAGTAACTGTTGATTGTTCAGTGATGATGATATGTTATTCAACGTGAGCATGGCATTCTCCTGGTAACTATCGCCAAAAAACAAAAGTCGGTTATCGTAAGTGGAATAATGATAGAAAAAGGATTAACAAAGTATGATACATACAGTAGCAGTGTTATGCATAGTGCTAAAACAATCAAGGAGGTTATGTCATTTGTTTTAGAAAGAAACGGCAGATTATAGAAAAATGCTCCCAGCCAGCCAATCAGTATGATGGTAATCATTGCTACTAATGTGGTAATAAAAGCCATCAGCAATTCTATAATAGTTTGGCTAACTCCAAGTATGGTCAAGTAGTCTTTGCCCAGGGTCATTATGGTAAATTCATAGTGTAATTGTTTTATAAACATATAGAGTGTAATGCTTATGACAACAATATACGCTATGATTGGTGAAGAAGGTATGAATTGACCACAAAGGAGTGTATGCAGTGGTACTGGAATAGGTATCATACGATTTGATGCAAAATACATTGTGAAAAGAAGAATAACAGTAAATAAGAAGGCTAAGAGTGCTATATCATCTTGACGCTGAAATGGCAAAAAAAAGTAATGGTATATAAACAAAATGATGAAAGCCGCAATAATAGAAAGTGATAGTGAACGGGTAAGTATTAACATCGCTACCATCACCAGCGTTGCAATTGGGGCATCACCATTGGTTACATAGTCAGTAACACTGGCATTGATTTTACGCCACGAAATCAATGAAAATGATGCGGTGATGGCAATAAGTATTGTATGGCTATAATCAATTTTAAAATATAGCAGCAGAATGAATCCTGAAAGCAATAGGCTTGATACTACTATAATAATACTATTGTACAGTTGACGGCACGTGAGTATTTTCATTGGGTGTGATGGCATCCTTATTTTGCTCTGGAGAAGGTTGTGGAGCTTCAATCTGTCTTTGCTTTTCAATCTCGTTGTAAATAGGTTTTATAATTTTATCGTTTTTAACAAGGTTAATAAAGTCAGTATTGTAGTAATTGGAAGAAAGTATCTCTTTTGCTTTGCCAATATCATTAATTAGTATATAACATCGGCATACTATATACAGGTCATTATTTGACAGTCTATATTTATTAAAATGGACAATAGCTTCATTGTATTGGGAAAGCATGTAAAGGGAACGAGCAAAATTTAGATTGAGTGTTTCATCGCGCAAATTTTCAGGCACCAGTGAAGTCAGCTCAACAACTTTTGAGTATTGTTTTGTTGTATAATAATACTGCGCTGTTGCAATAAAAGCTTTGATATATTTTGCGGGCATTTCTTTATGTTTTTGGCGGTACTGCATATATACTTTCTCAAAGTATTCATAGCACTTACTATCATTTTTGTTATAATAAATTAATCCCAGTTGATAAAGAATCTCAGGATTGGCACTATCAATGGTATGTGCAGCCTTTAATGTTTGTAAAGCTTTATCATAATCATTATTCTGTATTTGAATTGCTGATAGCAACAAATAGGGCGCTACATTCCCCTTTTTGGTTGCCACTGCTTGTTGTAAAAGCTTTTCAGCATTAGCGTATTGACCGATGTTGTAATATGATGTTGCTGCTTTAAGCTGTATGGTATATTGCATGTCTTTGCTAATGAAAGCATATTCCAGTGCTGTGTCAAATGCATAAGCTGCCTGGCTATATTGTTTTTCCTTAAAATAAATATCACCAACCAGCATCTGGAGTTCACCATAAAATGGAATTTTGTACAGTATTTGATTAAAATAGGATAAAGCATCGCGATAGTTTTCCTGTGAATAATAATACATCCCTATTTCAAAAACTGGTGAAAGAAATGAATTATCAAGGTAGACAGCCTGCCTGAAGTGTTGTAAAGCTGTAGTGTAATCTTTCATTTTTAATTCCAATCCAGCTTCATATTCTTTCTTTGCGTCTTCATTTTCGGACCACATCAGTTTGTTGATAAGATTTTCAGCTTTTGTCTTTGCCGAAGACTCGCCATGCACTTCATAAAAATATTTGCAGGTCTTGATAGTTTTTGCATATTCAGACCTTGATTCATAGATAACGATTAAGTTCCAGTATGCCAGATTGCGATATTTGGGAGTCATTTTGCGGGTGACTGCATTCTCAAAATAGTGCAATGCAGAATCTAAATTACCCAGAATTTTTTCAATTTCGCCAACAAAGTAGTACGAATCACCTCTATCGGCAACTTCAATATCTTTAAGAAAATTTTCTTTTGCTTTTTCCCAGTTTTTGTGGACGTAATAACGGCAACCGGCATCAAAATAATATTTGGCACCCTGGGGGTATATATAGGTTCCCATAGCAAAGGCAATGATGATAAGGGTGATAGTTACTGTTAAATGAAACAATTTCATAGCACAATCCCTGATGGTAGTAACGTTTTGAAAAATCCTTTCTTGAATTACAGTGATGTATTACAAATATGTCAATACATTAATTGGATTGCTACCCTATATTTAAAATCAATCATAGCAATGTTGATTACCGTGATACAAGCACTGTAATATATTGAAATGAATACTATGAACCTTATTCTGAAAGATATGTTACTGTAAGATTCTGAATAGCTGCCATTGCTTCAAGAAATTCCAGCGGCATTTCAGTTTCAAGGCTATGGTAGGTTAGTGCAATATAAAGATTAGGCTTTTTAGCCCCAGGGCGAGTTGCATCAACCAGAATCCATGTATTGTTATAATAAGCTTCTGCCCACATGTGAAATACAAATACATTTTTTCTACCGGCATATTCCCTGGCAGCAATCATCCCCACTACTGCACGTGCAGGAAT
>JAKPOE010000217.1 GCA_029548025.1 Spirochaetota bacterium | reverse complement strand
TATATGAGTAATATCTGTAATTTTGCAAAGAACTTTCATCTTCAAAATAATAAATAATAATCTTATGTTTATCAATAGTTTGCCCATTCACTAAAGAAATAAAAATAAAAAACATAATAATACTATATACTATTCTTTTAAACTCTGCCATTATTAACCTGTTAACAACGTTGTTTAGTTGAAATAAATCTATAATTTTTGAAATATACCGCATTTGAAAAAAATTAAATAGTATTGATAAATTGCTCATAATTGTAATAGTTTATAACAATTGCGTCAAGGATTATATATTATCAGGTAGAATATTCAGCGTTAATCTTTACATATTCATAAGTTAAATCAGAGGTTAAATATTCAAACAATGATTTCCCAATACCAAAGTCTATGATAATTGTATATTCTTTCCTTTTTAATATATCAATCAATCTGTCTTTATCAAAGTTGACTGGACTGCCATTTTTGAATAACGATATATCCTCAAAATAGATTGATAGTTTATCCTCCCTTAACTCAGCACCAGAATATCCAGCGGCACATGCAATCCTCCCCCAATTAGGATCATTGCCAAAAATTGCCGTTTTAACTAAAAGTGACTCGGCAATGGATTTTGCTGCAATTTTAGCATCGCTATCATTTGCTGCACCAACAACTTTTATCGTAACACATTTTGTTGCTCCTTCCGCATCACTGACAATAAGGTATGCCAATCGTTTCATCATCATAGTGAGTGCGTTGTTAAAGATTTCTATATCGTCATGAGTATGTTTTCTGTTGAGTACAGGAGATAACAAAATAGCTGTATCGTTGGTTGACATATCACCATCTATTGTTATAGCATTCAATGAAACAGCAATACTTGCAGAAAACAAATTTTGTAATACCCTTTGCTGCAATGGAAAATCTGTTACAACAAAACATAAAAGGGTTGCCATGTCCGGAGCTATCATCCCCGCTCCCTTGGCAATACCTGCAATAGTATATATACCTGTTGATGTTTCAAAGGATAATGCATATTGTTTTGGGAAAGTATCGGTTGTCATTATAGCAGTTGGAAGCAGTTTTCCTGACTCGCTATTTAAATTCTTTACCAATATGGGCAGGTTATTTTTCATTTTTTCAACCGGTAATTGCACTCCAATAATACCCGTTGATGCCATTAAAACAGTCTTTTCATCTATTGATAAAATTTTTGCTACTTCAGCAGTTAGTAGCTTAGCATTATCATAGCCCTGTTTACCAGTTGCCGCATTAGCATTAGTAGCATTTATGATAACTGCATGAATTGTATTTTTTATTCTTTCTCTGCACAGTTTAACTGGTGCAGCGCAAAATTTATTGGTAGTAAATGCACCAGCGGCCCAACATGGTTTATCAGAATATATCAATGAAAAATCCAATCTATTTTCATACCGAATGCCACATTCTATTGCAGCATATGTAAATATGGTTACATTTTCAAGACCACCAGATAGCTCTTTAATCTTTTCCATGATTCATTACTCACCAATTGAATGGTTAATTTTTTCTATTAATCCTTTTAAACGTGGTTTTAAATATTCAATACCTTCTTCAGGGGAATTACAAAAATGGATTAGATCAAAATCTTTTTTATCTATATAACCACAATCAATCAACATCTGAAAATTAATTAACTTATTCCAATAATTCTCATCATATAAAACTATTGGAATGTCCTGTTTTTGTAATTTATTAGTTTGAACCAGAGTCAATGTTTCAAATAGTTCATCAAGTGTGCCATAACCGCCCGGGAATACTACAATAGCTTTTGCATGATAAAGAAACCATAATTTTCGCATGAAAAAGTAATGAAATTCGAAATTTAGTTCTTGAGATATATATTGATTGGGTATTTGCTCAAAAGGGAGTGATATATTCAACCCTATTGAATATACTCCAGCTTCATTAGCTCCTTTGTTTGCTGCTTCCATTATACCAGGACCACCGCCTGTACATATAACAAAACCGTCATGAACTGCCTCCAATTCTTTTCCATATTGTGCCAGCAAATATGAAAGTTTGCAGGCATCATGATAATATTGCATGGTTAAAGGATCATCCGGTTGGGTACGAGCAGAACCAAAAAAAACAACGGTATGTTTTATTTTATAATGTTTAAACCTTTTTTCAGGTTCAATATATTCGCACATTATCCTGATAATGCGTGCTTCTCGTGAATTGAGGAATTCCATATTTTTATATGCTTTTTCCGGTCTCATTATTTGTATCTCCTCTTCCTGTGCATTGATAAGATAGTACCATCAGTAACTTTGCTGACAGTATCAGAAATCATTTTTTCTTTGTCAATAAGATCGATGGTAATTGAGTCCATAAAAGCACACATTATCTTTAAACCAGCACCAATTCCTTTTAAGGAAATCTGCTGGCCATTTACTCGCACGCTGAGTCCTTTTTCCGCTTTAGATGAATACTTT
>JAKPOE010000208.1 GCA_029548025.1 Spirochaetota bacterium | reverse complement strand
CCACCTTTGCTTTGCATGGCATAATCAAAAAAACTTTGTTGCATTGGTCTCCCCCTCCCGTATAAGATTACCTGTTCGTATTATGTCTCTTATTTTTCTATTGCAAGCATTTTTTTAAAGATTTGTTCAGAGGTCTCAATTATTATACAAACAACTGGATATCAGGTTTTTTATTTTTAACAATACAAATAAACATTTTTCCAATGCTTGTGCCCGCATTGTAATCTTAAACAATTTAATTATTGGAGGTTCCTTTATGTACCATTATAAAAATGATGGTTGTACCATCATTATACTATTGTTATTATTTTACCTAAAATTCTTGACGAACATTTGTACCATTTTACGGATGATAATAATGATTTTTAAAAATGGAGGCGATAGTATATGAAGATCAATTTTGATTTAGATGGCAAAATAGCTATTGTTACCGGAGCAAGCCGTGGTATTGGACAGTCAATAGCAAAAGGTTTAGCAGCGCATGGTGCAACAGTTTTTTGTACCAGCAGAAAAATAGAAGATTTAAATAAGGTAAAAGATGAAATTGAATTAGAAGGCGGTAAGGCACATGCCATAGCCTGTCACATCGGGAAGCTTGATGATATACAGAATCTTTTTAAAGCTGTTGAAGAACGCTATGGTAGATTGGATATACTGGTTAACAATGCAGCAACCAATCCATATTTTGGCGATGTATTACATGCAACGGCTGATGCATGGGATAAGACCATTGATGTTAACTTTAAAGGGTACTTTTTCATGAGCCAGTATGCTGCAAATCTGATGATAAAAAATAAGGGGGGCTCCATTGTCAATGTTGCTTCAATCAATGGTATTCGTCCTGCACCATTTCAGGGGATTTATTCTATGACAAAGGCAGGTGTTATTGCCATGACAAAATCGTTTGCTAAAGAACTGGCACCTTTTAATGTGCGCGTCAATGCAATCTTACCGGGTTTAACCGATACAAAATTTTCTTCAGTTATGACACAAAATGAAGAAATTTTAAAACTCATTCTGCCGACAATACCAATGAAGCGAGTAGCTAACCCTGATGAGATGGTGGGAGCGGTAGTATATCTTGTATCCGACGCAGCAAGTTATACAACAGGGGCTACTATTGTTATAGATGGGGGAGCGCTTGCATAATTTTTGAAGTTTTATTTACTGGTATATATGGCAACCATAACCATGAACAATGAAACAGATACCATCCCATTTGACCAGATGCAGATGCAGATAAACAAAGCCACTGAGGATGTGTCGGTTAAATGCAACACTGCAATTGAGCCATATATTGGTTTTGAAAAAGGATGTACGCGCATCAGTATACCTGTTCCGGAGCTATCGCCTGCACTCATAATACAAAGCCTGGGTGTTATCAAAGATCATATTGAACATATACGCATCCACTCTTTTTCTGAAGGGTACTATGCTGTGCAGGCATTAAATAAGAATATATTTAAAACCGAAAACATCTTTGACAACTGTAAGATTGAATTCTCAGGGCTTATGACAAATTTTAAGATAGAATGTACAAAAAAAGGCAATCTATCGCAGGAAGAGATTAACTGCATCATTGCACTTATGCAAAAAGCATATTCGTCAATGAAAGAAAATCCGGTAACACGGCTCATACGACGGGGTGCATCCGTATATACCGGTACAGAAGGTATTGACTGGAATTACATTGCAGGATATGAAGAGGTAAAACGTATCATACGTGAATCAATAATACTCCCTTTAAAAAATCCTTCAGTATACGACAACATTGCCCGGTTGACACGCAAAACATTTGAATACAATAAACCAAAAGCAATACTTTTTGAAGGGCCTCCCGGTGTTGGCAAAACCACCATAGCACGTATCATTGCCAGAGAAGTACAGGTGCCTCTCATCTATGTTCCAGTTGAATCAATAATGTCAAAATGGTACGGGCAGTCATCGCAAAATTTAGCCGAGATATTTGATGCAAGCGAAGATATGGGAGGATCAATCCTTTTCATTGACGAGATTGATTCACTGGCAGGCTCTCGTGACCAGAACATGTATGAAGCAACCCGTCGCATTTTATCGGTGCTTTTACGGCGTCTTGATGGTATAGGAGCTATCGCCAATACTATGGTTATTGGTGCAACAAATCGAAAACAGGATTTAGATCATGCGCTTATAAACCGATTTGATCAGAGCATTCACTTTCCCCTTCCCGGCGAAAATGAGCGCGCAAGCATTTTTGGAAACTATGCACAGCATCTTAACCCTGAAGAGCTTATGAAGTTAGCGCATATAAGCAATACACTTTCCGGAAGAACCATCAAAGATCTATGCGAGCAGACCGAGCGCAGATGGGCACGAAAGCTCATTATAAAAAATTTACCCCCCTCACAGCCGCCATTTGAATATTACTATCACACCGTTAAAAATTTTTTCACAACTCAATCCGGGTAAGTACTCTGTCAATAGAGGGGAATATTGGATACTTTTTATACCGTTCATGAATCAATGTTTCATTACTTTCATGATTTTTTAGCATCGTAAGCAGTGTTCGCGCAGCATCGCTATGTTCAGAAAATCGCCTGCCAGCATAATCAGTGTAGCTGCCTGTTGATATCATAAACAACCAGTCAGATGACATAGCCAGTAAAATCTCACGGGCACATTGATACAGCATCTCATTTTTCACGTTCACATATTGTAAAAATTCATAGATCATCTCATCAAGCATGGCAGCATTCCTGCGCACCAGCGGATTGTACCATGTTGAAAAGTCTGCCTGTTTCCCCCACGATGACTCAACTAAATCAACTGTCGCACATTCACTGCCCAACAAATCAGAAGGCATAATCAGCTCTACACCATGTAATTGTGTAATCTTCTCTATGAGCAATTCCAGAAAAAGTGGCCCTTCAAACCACCAGTGTCCAAAAAGCTCGGCATCAAATGGAAGAATAAAAACAGGGGATTTGTGGGTAATGTTTGCAACCTGCTCTGACCGCTTATAGATTGCATCAATAAAATCATCTACCTGTTTACTTACTATCTCAGGAATACAGTCTGGATTATAATATTCCTTATCATCACTTCCGCTAACTGCATAAATCTTAAGCCCTAAAAGGGTATTATCAGGTGTGGGCGATAGCTCTTGTAATTCATAGAGTGCATCCCTATGAAATTCCCGGTAGTATGGATTGCCAGGGTATCCCTGCCCTGACCATATCTTCATTGAAAGAACAGAATCACGTGGCAGTACCATCAATCCGCTTTTTGTCATTGATGGGGAAAAATTCCCACACGCTGGAACAGCATTGCTCAGCAAAATGCTTTTATCATTAACAATGGTATAAGCAATGTTTTCATCCTTCAAATAGCTATCCATGCCGTAACAATAGCCCAGCTCGGGCAACCAGAAGCCATCTGGTTTATAACCAAATCTGCTATAAAAGGTATCAATTCCCAGTTTTATCTGCAAACGCATCATATACGGAACATGTCGCACCAGTGGCATAAAGGGGTGAGTAGCCGCAGTTGTTAATAGTTCAACAGCATTGGTATCGGCAAGATAGTGTAAATCATCCAGCACATCAGTGTTTTCAATATAATGCAATCTATCAGTTATAAAGGCATCATAAAAATGTAATGCCTTTACTGCTTTACGATTGTGCTTTTTTAATATATCCGAAAACTCACAAAGCTGTAAACACCATTGTTTAAACCGGTATTTATAATAGTCCTGCTGCAACATCGTTATCAGTGTGGGACTGAGCGACAGTGCAATCGATGGTTGTATATTTTTTTTTAGAAGAGAATTACACATCATAACAAGTGGTATATAACACTCAGCTATATTCTGATACAACCAGATCTCTTCAAGCGGAAGGTCGCGAGAGCTATCGCACACAAAAGGAAGGTGGGCATGTAATATAATACAGATTTTTATTTTATCAGGATGTTCCAAACTCATGACGATATGCGTTTATCGTCACATAAATCATGAATATTATTTATATCCCGTATATCTTTTGTATAGGACGGAATAGTTTCCTGTAACTGCTCAGGTGAAGCTGGTAATGCTATAGGATCAGATTCAAAAATAATCATTTCCTGGCCTTCTTCAATTATTGTAGCAAGCAATACTTTTATTGTATTGCCATGTAAATGAGTACCTAAGGATATAACCCAGTGATTATTCTTCCCAAAGACATCAACCTGCTGGTCCTGTATCCACTCATTTCCATGTAATTTCATAACCTTGATAAATAGAACCGGGTCACCATAAATATCTGTCACTGCCCCTGATACAATTTTCTCCCAATTAGGGCTATCTATTGACCAATGAACATGCATTAATGAAAATGAAGGTAAATGACAAGTAAAATATCCTGACATGGCTATACTCCCTTACCAGCGTGCATGATGCTCTTCAGCCCAGCCAATGCAATGTGCAATATTAATTTTTTTTCCATTATCACCGATAACAAACCCATGATAATGCCCAAAGAGCTGGTGCACCTCACTGGTAATTACCAGAAGATTTGATCTTGCTACCCTTTCAAAAAACGGCGTAAAAGTAAGCCCTAACCTTCCATCATTAGACCCAAAATACCATGGTTTCATAAAATTGGTATTATCGTAGTTGAAGGTAACCTTATCAAGCTTATGTATCTTCCCATCAATAAAAAAACAATTTTCTGTAGCATAGGAAAGATCACCAAAACCAAGCCCTAAATTAAGCCCAAACCGTGTTCCATCTGGTAAGAACCATGAACTGCTTGCCCAATTCCAGTAGCTTTTATATTCCCATACTCCTCTCCCCCAATCCAGTGTTGCCAGTGCTTTATTAAATGTAAAACCATATTCTTTACCATTCAGGATAAATGCTCCCTCTGCAGGCATGCAGTTTATCTTTTGATTATAATAGAATCGGTTATTACCAATTGGTGTCATCATGACAATAGAATCACCCGGTGGTTGTTGCAAAATCAAGTGCGCTTTAAAACCCTTCCCCTTCCCAAAACCCGGCCAATTTATAAAAATCTCTCTTTCTTTATTTTTTTTACTACATTTAAAAACAATATCCCCCTTTTTAAACATGCTATCATCATCACTGGTTTTACCTAATGTAAAACCTTTGCCAAACGGGGTGATAAGCGTATCTTCTATGTAATCCTTTGTTTTAAAGTCAATATAATAAATAAACAGCAATCCTGCATATCCAATATTTGAAATTGTAGCAGATACAAAATAATCTTGTGTGGTTATACCATAATAGTCCCATTCTTTAAT
>JAKPOE010000277.1 GCA_029548025.1 Spirochaetota bacterium | reverse complement strand
AGCATCCCAATAGATATGAAGAAAAAGCTGGTAAATAAATCTCTGAATGGTATCATTGAACTGAATGTTTGCCCGCTATATTCTGATGCTGCAATGATGACACCTGCAAGGAATGCGCCTAACTCAATGGATAACCCCAGTGAATACGTTGCCACAGTTATTGCCAGACAAATAGTAACAACACTTATAATAAAAAGTTCTCTGCTACGCGTTTTTGCTATTTCAAATAAAAATTTTGGTATGACATATCGTGCCAGTACAAGTACCAGCACAATGACAACGCCGCCTTTTAAAAGCAATAAAAGCATTTCAGTAGTAATTGAATGGTTCACATCACCAGTCAATAAAGGAATAAATAACATCAATGGAACAATTGCAATATCCTGAACTATTAATATCGCCAGTGATATTCTTCCATGAGGACTATCGCCAAGAGCATATTCCTGTAAAATTTTTAAAACAATTGCTGTACTGCTCAGTGAAACTATAAATCCAAAAAAAACAGATCGTGAAAAACTATTCCATACAAGCATTATCACGGCAACAATAACTATCGTCACAAGCACCTGTAAAACACCAGCAACTATTGCTCGTTTTAACGATGTTATTTCCTCAAGCGATAATTCCAGACCAATGGTAAAAAGTAAGGTAATGATACCTATCTCGGATAACAGCTCAACCTCATCAGGTGTTTTGACAAACTGGAAACCATAAGGACCTACCAGCAAACCTGTCAGCAACAAGCCAATAATTGTTGGGATTTTAAAACGGTTACATATATATATAACAGCTATTGCAATTGAGAAAATAATTAATATGTTTGCAAGAATTTGCATAGGTTATGCAACTCAGGATTGAATTAAAGTATTGTTGAACAATCGAAATAATTAATATGTTAAAATCAACTGCATCTCATCGGTAGTTGATGTAAAGCCTTTTTTTTCATAAATACGTTTATCTTTGCCAATTGCATGAAGCAATATCCGGCCTGCTTTTCGTTCTTTTGCATAATTGATAACTGTATCCAGCAATTTAGATGCTACACCCTTACCTCTATAATCCGGTTCAGTATACACATTCATAATATACGCTTCAATACCATGTGGATTTTCATATAATGGAGGGCGATCTAAAAACTGAATACCCGTTGTAGCAATAATTGTTTCATCTGTCACAGCACAAAAAACCTTAAATTCTCCTGTCTGAAATTTGCGAATAAAAAAATCCCTGGTAAGTGAGCGAAGCTTCCGCGTTCCATCTTCAGTTTCCAATTTACCCAATTCAAAAAGCATCTTCATCCTTATAGTAACAACATCGTCAATATCACTTAACAGTGCTTCACGAAATTCATACATATATACCCCCTCATGAACAACTAAACCTTTTAGCAAAATCCATTAATGCGTATTGTATTTGTTTCGTCAAATAATAAAGTTGTATCAGTATCATGTTTTATTATTGGTCATAGCATAAACACAAACCACTTCGCATAAGGCTACAATTGCGCGTATTAAGGTAAAAAGCAGTATATACCATCCTACGTTTGAAAGAAGTAAGGTAGCTATCGTTCCTATTGAAAATGCGATATGAATGTCCATCAAGAGCAACTGCAAAGAGCAACTAAAATCATTGCCGCTATAAAGCTTTATAATATGAAAGCTAAGCGCTATACCAGTAACTATCGCCACAATTGCAATTAACATTGGCGGATACATAAAAACTGCTATACTCATCATATACAAAAGCTCAACATAATACCAGATAGCAATAAAACTTGCAAAATGATAGGGATGTTTTGTTACATTGT
>JAKPOE010000196.1 GCA_029548025.1 Spirochaetota bacterium | reverse complement strand
ATGAAGCATAATAATGTCAATAATTTTATTAATAAAGAATAAAAGGAATAATACTATGAGCGATAGTAATTTTTAATTTTTTTCTTGCTATTTTACAGGAGCTATCGCATATATTAATTATTACACTATGATAGTGAACATACCATGGTAACGGTGCATAGAGTGTAGAAAATGTTTATTATTATATCTTCAGGGAGGGATGGAAAATATGGAAATTATGCGAATTTCAGGTGCTGATGTAGTGCCAGCAGGACCGGCTGTCAATAATCAGGGACAGCAGGAAAATACTGTGGAAAAGGAGAAACCAGAGCAGCCAGAGAAGGTAAACAAATCAACCATCGATACTTATGCATAAGGGAAACTATCATGCCAGTTACGAAAGCCGAAAAGGTTGCCTATAATGATTTTGTTAAAGGCTATAGAGCAAAGTTAGAAGAGTTAACCAAACAGATAAAAGAAGCTGAGCAAAAAAAGAAAAAGATGCCCGGTATCAAGGGGTATATAAATCTTGAGTTGATTTTGCTCTATATCAAGTATATCTATACGCTGCTGAACATGAACACAGTATCGGTGAATATGCTAAAAGTAAAAAATGAGCGTTTTTTAAATGATGCGCGTAAAGAATTCTACAGGGTTTTACAGCTTTTTGAGGAGATAGTTGGTAAGGATATTGATCGTATGTTAAAAGAAAATGAAGAATACCTTGCCGCTATTAATAAACTCAATCCTCAACAAACATTAGCTCTTGTTAAAGAAATTCATGTATTGTTGCAAAAAATAATGGATGCATTGGGCGAAAGTTCTAAATGGAAGTGGTCGTTTGTTGAGTTACAGGGCAGGGTTGCCGTAATAACAAAAAACATGATAAACTTCAGTGAATTGCAAAAATATAGAGACCCGCGGAAAGCGTTTTACTATGAACGACAGGATATGTTGAAGTTATGCAAGCAAAGCTTATCCGAAGCTGCCAGGCAATATCGCAATAAATATGAGCTTTCCACAAAATCATCCGAAGATATCCTGAAGTCAATAGAACTTTTAACAGCGCTGCGCAGGATTCATATATTATTTGGTGAATCTGAAGAAGCTGAAAAATTAAAAAATACTATTGAAGCGTTACGCTTGCGATTGGAAGCGGACGAGAAAGAGGAAGAAGAGAAAAAAAAGAAAAAATAAGGGTATTCTGAAAACGTTAATTTGTTAAATCCCTGTGTATACAAAATATTGCTAACAACACTTCTTTTGATTGTTCATAGGATGATTGTATAAATAAGCGGTTTTATGTATGTCTATACACTAAAGATATGAAAATATCATCTTTATTCCACTATTTTTAAGGAAAATGACTTGACGGGCGCTATTTTTTTTAGTATATTATTAGCACTCATATAGATTGAGTGCTAATATGTATATAGAGGTTGCTATCATGCATACAAAACAGTTAAATGATCGCGAAGCACAGGTTCTTAAGGCAATTGTATATGAGTATATAGCAACAGGAAAGCCGGTAGGTTCTCGTTCTTTTGTTCAAAAGTATTCATTTTCATTATCACCGGCAACCATGCGCAATATTATGTTTGACCTGGAGCAGATGGGATATCTTTCCCATCCGCATACCTCAGCAGGCAGAATACCAACTGATAAGGGTTACCGCTTTTATGTAGATTCATTGCTGGATACCTATGAAACAGTGGCAAAAACTGATATAGAAGTACGCGAAGAGATGTTGGCTCGTGAGATTGAACTGGATAAAATATTTATGTCTATCGTTAAGATGCTATCGCTTATTTCAAAATACACAGGTATTGCCCTGATGCCAAAACCTGATTTTACCGTAGTAAAGCATATTGAGTTAATCTCGCTAACGTCTAATGATGTGTTGTTCATCATAGTAACCCGTACTGGAATTGTTATTCATAAAAAGGTTAAACTGTCATCATCTATAAATCAGGATGATTTGTATAAATATTCACGTTTTTTGACGGCTGAGCTTTCAGGATACTCGCTGGTTGAAATACGACAGAGTCTTATTAATCAGTTGCGTACCGTAACCGATGTCGAAACATCAGTCCGTGATGTAGCACTTGATATAACCGAATTAGCGCTGAAGGATGAACAGGAGCCTGATATTTACATTGATGGGATTGAGAATCTGCTGCATATACCCGATATCGTTGAAGCTGAAAAGTTACATGAAATAGTACGTTTCATTGAGCAGAAAGACACCCTGCGTAAGATTATGGAAGATCTAAGGCAGAAGGAAGGTGTCTTTACGCTTATCGGAGATGAAATAAAAGATATTGCAATCCCATGTTGTAGCATTATTGCTTCATCATATAAAATTGGTAATAGTCCGGTAGGTGTTGTTGGTGTTATTGGTCCAACGCGCATGGATTATGAAAAAGTAGTTCCGCTTGTAGATTATACCGGCAAAGTAGTTTCAAATTTTTTAACACAAATGACAAAATAATATAGTTATGAATTGTTACATTACCATTGTATGGCAGGGGGCGTTATGAGTAACAAACATGATAAAAGGCACAAAAGGGAAGATGATAACATTCATGATGCAATAAATCAAGAGAAAATACAGACAATGAATGAAGAAAAAATAAAAGTTCAGGAGAATGGTGATAGTTCATTGAATCAATCTGCTGGTAATGATCAGGTTGAATCGAGCAGTGAGCTAATACAGCAAAAGGAGGACCAGTTGCGTAAGTTACAGGAAGAACTTAATAAGAAAAATGAAGAGTTAGATGCTCTGAAAGATCTGCTGGTACGCAGACAGGCTGATTTTGAAAATTATAAGAAACGTGTCATACGTTTGCAAGAGGAAGATAGAAAATTGGCTATAAAGGATATAGCGCGGGATATCATCAACATCAATGATGATTTACTCCGTGCTATTGATGCAGCATGTAATATTCAGGATGCAAAGGATTTAGCTGATGCACATAACTTGTTTGTTGAAGGAATCAAAATGATATCACGACAGATAGAGGATATGTTAAAGCGCTATGGAGTTGAAGAGATTAATAGTTTAGGACAAGCGTTTGATCCTGAGTATAATGAAGCGGTTGAAATTGATGAAAGTCCTGATGTTGTAAAGGATACTATTACCAAAGTATATCAGAAAGGCTTTAAACTGGATAAATATGTTGTACGTGCTGCACGGGTGAAGGTGACGCGCCCGGCAAAGCAGAAGGTAGAAGATGACAATGCAAACAATGCAAACAATGCAACTGAGGAAAATACTGCTGCGTCACAAAATTAACAGGGATGAAAATGAACAATGATACATACTATCATTCAATTATATTCAATACTTTAAAAGAAAAGGAGAATTACTATGAGCAAAATAATAGGGATTGACCTTGGAACCACAAATTCATGTGTTGCAGTTATGGTTGGTGGTGAACCAGTTGTTATACCCAATTCAGAAGGGCAAAGGACAACTCCATCGGTTGTTGCATTTACGGACAAAGGCGAACGTTTAGTTGGGCAGGTTGCTAAAAATCAAATGATAACGAATCCTGAAAATACAATACGTTCCATTAAACGGTTTATGGGGCGGTCCTATGGAGAAGTGCAAAACGAAATAAAGATGGTTCCTTTTACCGTTGCTGATGACGGTAAAGGTGGTGTGAAGATTAAAACAATTGCAGGGGAATTTACACCTCAGGAAATTTCAGCACGAATTTTACAAAAGATGAAGCAGAGTGCTGAGGATTATCTGGGTGAAAAAGTAACTCGTGCAGTCATTACTGTACCTGCATATTTCAATGATTCACAAAGGCAGGCAACAAAGGATGCAGGCAGGATAGCTGGTTTAACCGTTGAACGAATAATAAACGAACCAACTGCTGCAGCATTGGCGTATGGGCTTGATAAGAAAGAGCGCAATCACAAGATTGCAGTGTATGATTTAGGTGGTGGAACATTTGATATATCAATACTTGAACTGGGCGAGGGGGTTTTTGAGGTAAAATCTACCAATGGGAACACGCATCTTGGTGGCGATGATTTTGATCAGCGTATAATGGAGTGGTTAATATCAGAATTTAAAAAACAAACTGGAATTGATCTGCATACAGATAAGATGGCGTTACAAAGACTGAAAGAATCTGCAGAAAAAGCTAAGATAGAGCTATCCAATAAATTGCAAACTGAGATTAATATACCATTCATTACAGCTGATCAGAATGGTCCTAAACATCTTATTATGACTCTGACACGCTCAAAATTTGAAGGATTGGTAGAAGATCTCATTGAATCTACAAAAGAACCGTGTATAAAAGCACTGGAAGACGCAGGACTTACCCCTGGTGATATCGATGAAGTAATCTTAGTGGGCGGATCAATACGAATCCCTGCTGTTCAGGAATTGGTACGACGGGTGTTTGGTAAAGAACCTCATAAAGGTGTAAATCCGGATGAGGTTGTTGCTGTGGGCGCTGCAATTCAGGGTGGAGTTTTAGCTGGCGAAGTTCATGATGTGTTGCTGCTGGATGTTACACCGCTGTCACTTGGTATAGAGACATTGGGTGGTGTAATGACCAAACTCATTGAACGTAACACAACTATACCAACCAGAAAGAGTCAGATATTTTCAACTGCTGCTGACAATCAGACGGCTGTGTCAATCCATGTGTTACAGGGTGAACGCGAATTAGCTTCGCAGAACAGAACCATAGGTCGATTTGACCTCATTGGTATTCCACCTGCACCCCGTGGCGTGCCGCAAATTGAGGTAACATTTGACATAGATGCTAACGGGATTTTGCATGTATCGGCAAAAGATCTTGGTACTGGAAAAGAGCAGAAAATAAGGATTGAAGCCTCAAGCGGTTTAAATGAAGATGAAATAAAGAAGATGGTTAAAGATGCCGAACAACATGCTGAAGAAGATAGGAAAGCACGTCAGCTGGTAGAAGCTCGTAATGAAGCGGATGCTTTAATCTATTCACTTGAAAAACTGATAAAAGAAAATGAAGGGAAGATAGATGTTGCGGAAAAATCTTCAATAGAAGCTGAAATTGAAAATCTCAGGAAAGCAATGGAGTCAAGTGATATTAATGTGATACGTGATGCAAAAGCTCAACTGGAAAGAGCATCCCATTCTTTTGCAGAAAAGCTTTATAAGCAGGGTGCTGAACAATATGCTCAATCACAATCACAGCAACAAGCGGATACTTCCAGCACAACTGAGGAAAGCACTCAGGGTGGTGAAAAGGTATATGATGCAGATTATGAAGTGGTAGATGAAGATAAGAAAAAATAAATTATAGCAGTAAATAATTGTGCGGTAATGGTTGCCATTGCTGCACAATTATTGTAATCTTTTTTAATAGGGGTGATGACCTTGGCTACGACGAAGCGAGATTATTATGAAGTTCTGGGTGTTCCTAAAAATGCAACAGAAGATGAGATAAAGCAAGCTTACAGAAAGCTTGCTTTAAAATTTCACCCTGACCGCAATAAAGGAAGTAAAGAGGCAGAAGAGAAATTTAAAGAAGCTACTGAAGCATATGAAGTTTTACGTGATCCAAAGCGCCGGGCACAGTATGATAAGTTTGGCCATGAAGGTGTTGCAGGATTTGAAGGCTTCGGCAGAGGAGCATATACCGATTTTTCGGATATCTTTGGTGATTTTGATTTAGGTGATATATTTGAAAGCTTTTTTGGTGCTGGTTCTGGTTCTGGCACACGAACACGATCATCCCGTACGCGTCGGGGAAGAGATATTCAGTATGATTTGTCAATAACACTGGAAGATGCAGCCAATGGAAAAGAGGTCCAGATTGAAATTCCGCGCCACGAGGTATGCAGTAGTTGTGGTGGTACAGGTTCGGCATCAGGTTCAAAACCAACAGTATGTCCTGTTTGTAATGGGACAGGGCAGATACGCCAGACGCAGGGATTTTTTTCAGTAACCCAGACATGTTATAAATGCAGAGGTGAAGGAAAAATTATAACCTCGCCATGCAGGGTATGTAGAGGGACGGGATTAGAAGAAAAACATCGCAAGATTACCGTAAAGATTCCTGCAGGTGTTGAGTCTGGATCTCGTTTAAAAATTTCCGGAGAAGGTGAACAGGGGCCCGGTGGTGGAGTTGCAGGTGATTTATATGTTGTTGTACACATTCAGAAACATTCGTTGTTTGAACGACACGGAAATGATCTGATTTGTGTTGTTGATATACCGTTTACCGTAGCCTGTCTTGGAGGTGAGATAGAGGTGCCAACAATATATGATAAAAAAGCAAAAATGAAAATACCGCCAGGAACTGAAAATGGTCAAATATTCAGACTTAAAGGCAATGGAATGCCATATCTGGGTTCGTACGGCAAGGGTGATCAATTGGTAAAAATTAATATTAAGGTGCCAAAAAAATTAACACCACGTCAGAAAGAATTGTTAAAGGAATTTGCTCGCATTGAAGGGGAAACGGTAGATACTGATAGAGAATTTTATTCATAAAAGAGCGGTATTTACAACCGCTCTTTTACATATTTAGAGATTACATTTTTTGCCGCTTCTGACATCTGAACAAGCTTAAAGGTATAGTAGATAATTTTTTCTCTGGTGATTGTGCGTGAGGCAATAATGGTACTGAGTATCTCAATTTTAAAATTTTCAAGGGTAAAAAATAATATATATTCTTTTTGATATTCCAGCCGTTCCTCAACCCTGATTACAGCTTCATACTCATTTAAGCGCTCTATAGTTCCATTTATTGAAACGGTTTCATCATGTTGTATTATTACTTCTTCGCTATTTTTGCTTTCATCGTTTTTGAGCTGAATGGTGCAGGGAATAAGTGTTTGAATATATGGATGATGTACCTCTTTGCCTCTTTTAAATGCTTGTGGCTTTTGTAATACTATGGTATTTTCCTGAATGGCCATGATTTTTGAATCAAAAGAATATTCAGCATCTCCGTTTCTAAAAAAGAAAATTGTTACTTGCTCTGCAATGATGTCAGCAGGGATATCCTCAGGTTTACGAAAATATTTACAATGGATGGCATCTTCAGTAATCTGTGTTATCTTAGCTATAAATGCCCTTCCTGTTGCACTATAGCCGCATAACATGGTATCCTCAGTCAATTCATCCGGTGAATTTAAAGGCTCTTGATATTCCACCGGGTTATATATCCTTTCATAGGTTATAACTATATCTTTAAAAATATCTTTTAGATCTTCATTGAATATATCTCTGGATTTTTTTATATACTGTAAAAATTTTAACAGACCTGTTTCAAAAATGGTTACATTGTTAAAAATAACTTCAGGAGAGCTTAATTTAGACAGCGCGACAATATGTTGTAAAATACGAATCTGATACCCGGTTAAACCCCTCTGGCGCGCTTTATAGATAAAAAGCTGTTCAATACTTGATTTCTTTAATTTAAGATATTGATTATATCGCAACAGTGCAAAAAAACCTATAATGACAAGAATAACAAACAACGTTACCAACACCTCCCACAGGGGAGCCACCCGCCACCGTACTCCAAATACTGTAATTATTTCCATACTTGCCACATACCATTAAATTAACCCGCGTGTGCCGCAGTGGTATGAATATTTGAGCTCCCTTTGTAAAGGTGGATTCTCGCATACGGACATCTATCTACTTCATAATGAAGCGTGATATAAATCCGCAGATTAGAGATTCCCTGCTCAGTAGTATTGGAACTACAATATGACATACCATACACGAACACCGCAGGCTTACTGTCTAATATACTAAAATAATATTTATTGGCAACAAAAATTTTACTTGCTAATGTGGGTGAAAACACTGATACAGTGTGGAGCATGGTTTCATAACAATAACTGATATACAGTAACTATCGAACACAAAAAAGCTTTAAAGGCTACATCCGCAGTGTTGAAAAAAATTTTCAAACATAAAATTTGTTATAGTGCAATACTATGTGTCAGCATAACCGTTCCTTTGTTTATATACCCATTTGGCAAAAACAAGGTTACGGTTGAGGTATTTACGTGGCATATTTTAAAGACAATACATTTCAATGTATATTATCCCTACGGCATGGAAAAGCTGGCTGCAACGACGGCAACCATAGCTGAAAGGGCATACGGATATCTTGCCGATACACTGCAACACCAGCTCAATGAACCGGTGCCAATCATTGTATTCCCTTCGCACATAGATTTTCAGGAAAATAATATCCTGATGCAGATCATTGGCGAGGGTACCGGCGGATTTACTGAAGCATTTAAAAACAGGGTGGTGATACCGTTTAGTGGTTCATACGATGAATATCAGCATGTTCTGGTTCACGAGCTTGTTCATGCATTTCAGTTTAATATTCTTATGCACGATAGTTCCGGTAAACTACAGTCAATGATGAGTATGGGAGCTGTGCCATTGTGGTTTACCGAAGGTATGTCAGAGTATCTATCAATTGGATTTGATGAAACTGCCGATATGACCATGCGCGATTTCTTTTTTAATGATCAGTATGTAAGCCTGATGGACTTTACTGCCTATCGTACAGGCAATCTGTACTACTACTATAAGGTTGGGCAGGCATTTTTTTACTTTTTTGAAACGGTATATGGTAAGGGAAAAATTGGCGAATTTTTACGTGACATACGCGATTGTAATAATTTTGAAAAGGCATTGAAGGTACATACAAAAAAGGATCTTGAGGCTATTGATAAAGAATTCAGACACTTTTATAAAAAACGATATTACCCTTTGATGGTTGGCAGAAATTTTGATGAAGAGGAAGGTGAAAGGATAACCGATCATAAAAAAACGCTCTCAGTGTTCAATACATGCCCTGCCATATCGCCTGATGGTAAAAAAATTGCCTATATCGATAACAGAGATATCTATGCTTCAATTTCGGTTATTACCATTGGCGAAAAAGAGGCTGAGGAAAAAGCCCGTGTGCTATTGAAAGGGAATGAAACCTCTCAGTTTGAAGGAATGCATTTGCTGGATAACTATCTGTCATGGACACCGGATGGGAAAGGCATTGTGTTTGTTTCACAATCTAACAACAGGGATGTTATCTTTATACTGGACAGCCAAAACGGTACAATTACCAAAAAGATAGTACTGCCATTTCGTTCAATTAAAGATCCAGCACTATCACCCGATGGCAACTATATAAGCTTTATAGGGCAAACCAATACCCGGAGTGATGTGTATATCTATAGGCTCAACGATACAATGTTACAGCAGATAACCAATGATGTGTATACGGAACGGTATCCCAAGCTTGATAAAAAAAATGCTTTCATTTACTATTCATCAAACTATCCAACAAATGATTATACATGTGCAGACTATGCAATTATCAAACATAATGTATTAACAGGTGAGCGACAGGTTGTAGTGAAGGCTCAGTCAAAAAATTTACAGGTTGATGTTGCAGGGGATGACAATACTATTGTATACATCTCAAACAGGGATGGAATCTATAATGTTTATCGTTATACTATTGAAACAGGCGAGGAAACAAAAATTACTTCCGGAACAACCGGTATATTTTATCCGCGTCTTTTTCCGGAGGGTAATGCATTTGCTTTTGTTTCATATCAAAATGGTGGATACGACATCTTTATAAAAAATGGAATAAAACCTGTTACGGAAACCCCGCTGTTTAACAGTGAGCATATACCGGTAATGCTGCCCCCAAACTATTTTCCACTATCAAAAGCTGTGTTGGACAACTATGAAACAAGGATTTCATCTGACTGGGTTTTTGTTGGGCTTGGCGGAACGGTTGGCTATGGCTTTACTGGTTTTGCGCAGATGAGCTTCAGCGATTATCTGGGCGATAACCGGATTATTGTAACAACTGATTTTTTTCAGGATGATGAAAGCAACAACTTTATGAATTACGATGTGCAATATCTTTATCTGCGCTATCGATGGGACTGGACCTTTGGCTGTTTTAGACAGAAAAACCCGTATGGCATATTTACTCTGGCAAACCTTAACGATATCATTCATAATGCATACTGGTCAACGCTTTCAATGGACCACTATGGTGCATATGTGATTGCAAGCTATCCTTTTACTAAATTTTCGCGTTTCAGCACCCGTGTTTCCTCAAGCCGCTATGAACAGGATTACAGTTATAGTGATGAACGTCCGGATGTTTATGGCAATTTAAATTCAATTTCAGTATCATACAATTACGATAATGTTTTGTGGGGTTTTTTAGCGCCATTGCGGGGCACTCGTGGGCAGATAATGTTGACCCAGGTGTTTAACCTGACGGGGCAGGATTATTCATTTACCAGCGTAGATATTGACCTACGGCATTATTTTTTCATTGATAAGCAGTATGTTATAGCGCTCCGTGGTGTGGGTGGCAAGATTATGGGTGGTGAGAAAGAGTATTTTAAATATTATATTGGTGGATTTAATACCCTTCGTGGACATCCGTTTGTAGAATATGGTGGTAGCAATGTTTTTTTGTTCAACGCTGAGTTCAGGTTTACATTCATTGAATCAATAAACATGGGCTGGCCACTCTTTTTAAAGATTGGAAATATTGGAGGGGTTTTATTTGTTGACGCAGGTTCAGCATGGGATAATTCGTATACTTTTTTTAATAATGAAACAGATCGATTTGAAGATTTTAAAATGGACATGGGATTTGGATTCAGGCTTACTGTATACCCAATAGTTATTTTAAAACTTGATTATGCATGGCCATATTATTATGGTGAGTTTGGTGAAAAAGAGATACTCTTTAGTTTAGGATATGAATTTTGATGGGGGAAAGATTCTATTTTTAAGGGGTTTAATTCAATGGAACGAAGTGCACATATAGAACGTAAAACAAATGAAACTGACATAACATTAAAATGTATACTTGATAGTGGTGATGCAAGCACCATCACTACAGGAATTGGTTTTTTTAATCATATGCTCACATTGTTTGTTATGCATGGAAGGATGAATATACAGCTCAATGCAAAAGGCGATCTGGAGGTTGATGATCATCATACTGTAGAGGATATTGGGATATGCATGGGAAAAGCGTTCAATAAAGCATTGGGCGATAAAAGCGGGATTAGCAGGTTTGGGCAGGCAACCATCCCTATGGATGAGGCTTGCACTGCTGCTGTTGTTGATATATCAGGGAGGGGGCGCTTTGTATATAAAGGCAATAAACTTACCGGGGCAATAGGGCAATACCAGGAGGAGCTTACCCTGGAATTTTTTCAATCGTTTGCACATAATGCTCTGATTACACTGCATATACAACAGATGTATGGCGACAACCGTCATCATATACACGAATCAATCTTTAAA
>JAKPOE010000192.1 GCA_029548025.1 Spirochaetota bacterium | reverse complement strand
TTCAGCTCTTTTTGCCTTGACTCTTTAATCATTGCTTTTTTACTTTTTTTAAGTTCATAGTGGTTACTCCTTTGGTTTTTATTTTCCAAGTACTAATCTTGGGTAACTGCTATGAATTTCAACTAAAACAGGGACATGCTCTATTCATTAATTATAAAATAACATATTTTATTATTGACATTATTCTTCCCCATGGAGCTTTTTATTTAAAAATGAGCGGAGGAACACCGTGCCAAAACGAAGCGATATACATAAGATAATGATTATTGGTTCTGGTCCCATTATTATTGGGCAGGCATGCGAGTTTGATTATTCAGGAACGCAAGCCTGCAAAGCTTTAAAAAAATTAGGGTACACGATAGTTCTTGTCAATTCCAATCCAGCAACAATTATGACCGACCCCGAGATGGCTGATATTACCTATATTGAACCACTGACTGTAGATTCACTTTCTAAAATTATTGAAAAAGAAAAGCCTGATGCATTATTGCCAAATTTAGGAGGACAGACGGGATTGAATCTGTCCTCTTCTTTATATAAAACTGGTGTTTTACAAAAACATGGAGTACAGATTATTGGTGTCGATATTGATGCAATAGAACGCGGTGAAGACCGCATTTCTTTTAAAAACACCATGCAACAGCTTGGGATTGCAATGCCCGCAAGCGAACCGGCATTCAGCGTTGATGAGGCAAAAAAAATAGCTGAAAGATCAGGATTCCCCCTGGTTATACGCCCTGCCTATACTCTTGGAGGAACAGGCGGCGGTCATGTTTATAATATGGAAGATCTTGAGATTATTGTTTCACGAGGACTATCGGCAAGCATGATTGGTCAGGTGCTGGTTGAGGAATCGGTTACGGGCTGGGAGGAGCTTGAATTAGAGGTTGTACGGGATGCAAAAAATCAAATTATAACGGTTTGCTTTATAGAAAACGTTGATCCAATGGGTATCCACACCGGTGATTCATTTTGTACAGCGCCCATGCTTACCATAAGCTCTGAAACACAAAAACGTTTGCAACAGTATGCATACCGGATTGTTGAAGCAATCAAAGTCATTGGGGGTACCAATATTCAGTTTGCCCATGATCCCAAAACTGACAGGATAGTTGTCATTGAGATTAATCCCAGAACTTCACGCTCGTCGGCATTGGCATCAAAGGCAACGGGATTTCCCATTGCATTTGTATCATCACTACTTGCTGCTGGATTAACTCTGGATGAAATCCCTTACTGGCGTGATGGTACTCTTGATAAGTATACACCATCAGGTGATTATATAGTGGTAAAATTTGCCCGCTGGGGTTTTGAAAAATTTAAGGGTGTTGAGGATAAGCTTGGCACACAGATGCGTTCGGTTGGCGAGGTCATGAGCATAGGAAAAAATTATAAGGAGGCTTTTCAGAAGGCAATACGTTCTTTAGAGATTGGCCGGCATGGACCCGGCTTTGCTAAAGATTTTAATAAGCTTCCACTTGAAGAACTGATACGCCTGCTCAGTACACCATCAAGCGAACGACACTTCATCATGTATGAAGCCTTGCGAAAAGGTGCCGATATTGCAATTTTAAAAGAACGCACACAAATAAAAGAATATTTTATACAACAAATGAAAGAGCTTGTTGATTTAGAAAATGAGATGCTTCCATTTGCAAAAAAATCACTTCCCGACTCTCTTTTAAAAACTGCAAAGGAGTGGGGATTTTCTGATAGATACCTTTCAAAAATACTTGAACTTCCTGAAGATGCAATCCGCAAACAAAGAATATCGCTGGGAGTTGTTGAGCGATGGGAAGCTGTACCGGTAAGCGGTGTAGAAGATGCTGCTTATTACTATTCCACATACAATGCACCCGATACAGTATCAGTATCACATCGTAAAAAGATAATGGTGCTTGGAGGAGGACCTAACAGAATTGGTCAGGGCATTGAATTTGATTACTGTTGCGTTCATGCAGCTTTTGCTATAAAAGAAGCTGGATATGAAGCAATCATTATCAACTGCAATCCCGAAACGGTATCCACCGATTATGATACTGCTGACAAGCTGTATTTTGAACCACTAACAGTAGAAGACGTACTGAGTATTTATGAAAAAGAAAAACCCGAAGGTGTTATTGTACAATTTGGCGGGCAGACTCCGCTTAATATTGCAGGTGAACTGGTCAAAGCAGGGGTAAAAATTTTAGGAACTTCTGTCGATTCTATTGATTTAGCAGAAGACCGTGATCGTTTTAGAAAAGTAATTACAAAATTAAGCATCCCGCAGCCTGAATCGGGGATGGCATCATCGCTTGAAGAAGCGTTGTCGATTGCCAACCAAATAGGATACCCTCTTATGGTACGCCCTTCATATGTACTGGGTGGTAGGGCAATGGAAATAATATATGATGAAGAGATGCTTAAACAATACGTAAAAGCTGCGGTAGAAGTAACCCCTGAAAGGCCAATTTTGATAGACCGTTTTCTTGTTGATGCTATAGAGTGTGAAGCTGATGCCATCTGTGATGGTGAAAATGTTTTTGTCCCTTCTGTGATGGAACATATTGAGCTTGCAGGTGTTCATTCCGGAGATTCAGCATGTGCTATCCCTCCTGATAACATAAAAAAAGAACATATTGAAACTATTGAAAAATATACCAAAATGCTTGCACTTGAGCTTAACGTTATAGGGCTTTTAAATATACAGTATGCTATTGTAAATGATACAGTATATATTCTTGAAGCAAATCCAAGGGCATCACGTACGGTACCACTTGTTTCAAAAGTATGTGGCATACCAATGGCAAAAATTGCTACAAAGTTAATGCTTGGCAGCAAGCTATCTCCCGATTTAACAGTTAAAAAGAAGATTAAACACTTTGGTGTTAAAGAAGCAGTTTTCCCATTTAATATGTTCCCTGAAGTTGACCCTGTTTTAGGACCTGAGATGCGTTCTACCGGGGAGGTGCTTGGCATAGCCAATAGCTTTGGCGTTGCATATTTTAAAGCACAGGATGCTGCAGGATGGCGACTGCCCTTAGAGGGCAATATACTCATTACTGTAAATCGCAAAGATCGTGAAAGCGCTCTTGAAGTTGCAAAAAAATTTCATTCACTGGGATTTACAATAATTGCAACTGAAGGTACATCAAAATATCTTGATGAACACAGTATACCAACACAGATGGTTTTTAAACTCAACGAGGGAAGACCGGATGTTGTTGACAGGATTAAAAACAAAGAAATTAACCTCATAATCAACACACCATTTGGCCGGATAAGTGAAGTGGATGATTCATATATCCGTAAAGCTGCAATAAAATATAAAATTCCATATATCACCACCATTGCAGCAGCAAGAGCAGCAGTCAGAGGTATTGAAATGATAAAACGCTATGGTGAAGAAACACCAAAATCACTACAGCAATACCATTCAGAGATGTCGTAATTTGGTATAAAAATGATGTTGAGGGTGCGATGTACTCCCCCTTAAACGAAAGGGGGAATTATCAAGGCTCTGACCCCATTTTATAAGTATCGATTCTATCCCTATGGGATTAGACTGCAAAAGCAATTATGAAGAATTAACAGCATATTTTATGCTGATAATGACTTATTACTGTATATGAACGAAAAAACAGCGAAGGCACGGATGCCGTAGCGCCATACGGCTCGTGCGAGGACAAAGACAGGATGTCTTCCGCAGCACGATGGCAAAGACATAATCCATACAGCGGGATAAGGCACACCGCCGTCTGAGGTGCGCTTTGGGGGTTTGTAAGGGGGTATTTAGCGTATAAATACCCCCTTACGAAATAATTAAACTTTTGTCGCGCAACAAAAGAAAGTATGAGAAAGAAACATGAATATATATCTAACATTCCCTTTAAAAAAAAGTAATGTCTGTCATTCTGAGGCGCAGACGAAGAAACTCTTCGTTGTATAAACAAAAATAATTCACCACTGTCGTCAAAACAACAATAAACAGCCATACAGGGATGTATGGCGCATTTGGATGCGGGCGCATGAGAGGTCAGCCTGCCGTAGATGACACTACATAGCCATGTCATTAAACCAGGCGGGAAAGCTCCGACTCCATTTTTTCATCACTGCGGGATTAACGAAAAAACAGCGAAGGCACGGATGCCGTAGCGCTCTACGGCTCGTGCGAGGACAAAGACAGGATGTCTTCCGCAGCACGATGGCAAAGATATACTATATACAAGTAAACAAGGCACACCGCCGTTTGAGGTGCGCTTTGGGGGTTGGTAAGGGGGTATTTAGCGCATAAATATCCCCTTACGAAAGGATAAAACTTTTACTACCAAACAAAAGTTATACATGCTCTGATCCCATTTTTTATAAACGAAAGTTTTTATAAAACATTACACAAAAGTAAAAAAAATAGTTGACAATAGATGCTATGTACTTTAAAAAGCTTCTATTGATGTAAGATATTCTTTGAAAACAGTATCATGATATACAACTTTGTATATCGCCAACCTGCTAAAAATGTAAAAAGTGGCGTTTTTGGGGGGAGGTTGGCGCACGTGGAAGTGCTGGAAAATCCAGCAGTTACAAGTTTGTAATACAAAATCATGGAAAAAATAGTGATTTTTGCGATAGGTTGGCGAAAATGGGCTTAAAAACGCTGGAAATTCCAGAGGTTTACAGGGTAAGGGTCTGAAAACTGCCCCGCTGATAGGGGATTGAGACTTTGAGAAGTACCGTGCAAAGTATGGTACTATTTTCTTTGTCTGAAAACTGCCCCGCTGATAGGGGATTGAGACATAGCTGTTTCAGATTTGAATTTTGAGTGCAGCCCCTTTTGTCGTCTGAAAACTGCCCCGCTGATAGGGGATTGTGACGGTATGATCGATGAAGCGAGCCCAACAGCCCAACCAACAGCCTTCCGTCTGAAAACTGCCCCGCTGATAGGGGATTGAGACGTAACCGTTAAAAGTTGAAAGTTATAATGTTGAAAGTTGTGGTGTGGATTGATTGTTTGCTGTTTTGAATGAAGTTGTAAGTTTTAAATATGTTTTACTAAAAATAAATATAAAAGCTGACCCCTTTTTTTATCTCATCTCTACGGAATGAAACCACAAAAACTGTTATGAAGAATTAACAGCATATTTTATGCTGATAATGACTTATTACTGTATAAGAACGAAAAAACAGCGAAGGCACGGATGCCGTAGCGCTCTACGGCTCGTGCGAGGATAAAGACAGGATGTCTTCCGCAGCACGAAGGCAAAGACATAATCCATATAGCGGGATAAGGCACACCGCCGTTTGAGGTGCGCTTTGGGGGTTTGTAAGGGGGTATTTAGCGCATAAATACCCCCTTACGAAAGGATAAAACTTTTGTAGCGCAACAAAGAAAAGTATGAAAAAAATATGGAGATGCTTTTTTGAATAAAAGTGCAGAGTATAACATCTTGAGCATAGTGAAAAATCTTAATCCCTTTTGAAAAAGTTAACGTCTGTCATCCTGAGCCGGATGATTAGTATCTCGATTTTTTTTAAAATTGAAAAATAGATTTTTCAGTCGCTGGCGCTCCTTCAGAATGATACTGCCATCATCACAACAATAAACAGCCGTGCCACGGAAGGCACGTCGTCTTTGAATGCAGGCGCATAAAGACCCTTTTTCTCTTGTGAAACAAAGATAGAAAATAAATAAAGTTTTGGTTGCATACATCAACAAGAAAAATTTTCCAATACCTGTTCCGGCAGGGGCACCCTCAAAATCTAATTATTACAGCCTATGATATGTGAAACAGCAAAATAGAATTGACAGTAACTATCGTACAGGTAATACTACAAACAATGATAAAGACACATTGGAGGAAAGAAATGAATGCCCCACTACTCATTGCTAAAGGTGAAAAAGACCTTTGTATCATTCCACGTATGGCAAACCGCCATGGATTAATTGCTGGTGCAACCGGTACCGGTAAAACGGTTACGTTACAGGTTATAGCCGAAAATTTTAGTTTAGCTGGCATTCCGGTGTTTATGGCAGATGTAAAAGGTGATCTTTCGGGGATAAGTAAACCAGGAAAGCCAGATGATAAACTTGCACAACGCCTTAAAAAGCTTAAGATTGATAATCACACTTTTCAAGGATTCCCTGTTGTTTTCTGGGATTTGTTTGGAAAATCAGGGCATCCTATTCGTACAACTGTTACTGATATGGGACCGCTGCTTTTAAGCCGTATTTTGAATCTCAATGAGACACAAACCGGAACGCTCAATGTAATATTTAAGATTGCTGATGATAATGGATTGCCTATTCTGGATATTAAAGATTTACGATCCATGATTCAATTTGCTGGCGATAATGCTTCAAAATTTAATACAGAGTATGGACGGGTATCCACTGCAAGTATTGGAGCTATACAGCGTAGTATTTTAGAGCTGCAAAATCAGGGCGCTGAATTATTTTTTGGTGAACCTGCACTAAACATTGAAGATTTTATTCAGACTGATGAAACGGGGCGGGGTTATGTAAATATTCTATCTGCTGAATCGCTTATAAACACTCCAAAGCTCTATGCTACATTTTTACTATGGCTTTTATCAGAACTTTTTGAGATTTTACCTGAAGTTGGCGATCGGGATAAACCAAAGATTGCCTTTTTCTTTGATGAAGCACATCTGCTTTTTAACGACGCACCCAGAGCTTTACTGGAAAAAATTGAGCAGGTAGTTCGTTTAATACGTTCAAAGGGTGTTGGTGTATATTTCATTACCCAAAACCCTGCAGATATACCACAAACTGTATTGGGTCAATTAGGAAACAGGATTCAGCATGCTTTACGTGCTTTTACTCCCAACGATCAAAAAGCAGTGAAAGCAATAGCCCAAACATTCAGGGAAAATTCAAAATTAGATATTGAAAAAGCCATTATAGAATTAGAAGTAGGCGAAGCGTTAGTGTCATTTCTGGACGAAGATGGTAAACCAGAGATTGTGGAACGTGCATTCATTGTACCACCAAAAGGACAGATTGGTCCCATTACGCCGCAAGAACGAAATGAAATTATTGATGCATCACCGGTTAAGGGCATTTATGATAAAACAATAGACAGAGAATCAGCTTATGAAATGCTGAAGACTCGTGCACAAAAAGCTGTAGAAGCTACTCATGAGAAGGAAGATATCCCTAAACAAAGAGCTGGTAGAAAAAGTGATACCGTAGTTGAAGCTATGATGAAAAGTGCTGCTCGTTCAATAGGGAGCTCTGTTGGACGGCAGATAGTAAGGGGAATTTTAGGTTCACTATTAGGAGGTAAACGATAGTTATTACTGTTTTATTTACCTTTCATGATGCCTTTTACTTTTCAAACATCATGTCATTTTTTTCTATTGACATTTATAATAATGTTTGTTTAATGGCAAAAAAATATATTACCAACCATCTGGGATTATTGTTTTATTGTTATTAATAATCTGCCTTTTTTCGATAAATTTCTTGACTATGGATATGATAGTTATGTTTAGTAATTTGTAATAAATAGCATGTTTTTTTGTTCTATTGCAGGATGTTATTATTTTTTACATAAATTTTTTAAATTAAAAGCGAGGCGTACCTTGACACTTAAAAATACTGAGATTCAAAAAGCTGAAGGTAAATTAGGGGTTGTTATACCCGGGCTTGGTGCTGTCAGCACCACGTTTATTGCAGGTGTAATGCTTATCCGTAAAGGATTAAAATCACCCAAGGGTTCTGTTTCGATGATGGGAAAGTTAAAGATAGGCAAGGGTGATGATGCACATTATGTTCCCATTAAGGATTTTGTTCCACTTGCCAATTTGCAGGATATTGAATTTGCTGGATGGGACATTTTTGAAGATAATGCATATGAAGCAGCTATCAATGCTGGTGTACTGCAAAAGGAAGATCTTGAACCCATTAAAGATGAACTATCAAAAGTAAAGCCGTGGAAAGCCGTTTTCTTTAATGAATATGTTAAAAAACTCCATGGGACATGGACTAAAAAGGCTCCTTCACACTGGGAATTAGCACAGATGGTTAAAGAAGATATCCTTAACTTTAAAAAAGAAAAAAACTTATCTCGTGTTGTTATGGTATGGTGTGCCAGCACTGAGATTTATCAGGAAATGAAACCAGGTGTTCATGATACCATTGAAAATTTTGAAAAAGCGCTGAAAGAAAATAATAAGTATATTGCCCCAAGCATGATATACGCGTATGCAGCGCTGGATTTAGGTATTCCTTTTGCAAACGGTGCTCCAAACCTCTGCAATGAAATTCCTGCCTTACGGCAGCTTGCCGAGAAAAACAAGGTTCCTATGGGCGGAAGGGATTTCAAAACAGGGCAGACTTTAATGAAAACAATTATTGCCCCTGGTTTAAAGGCAAGGATGATTGGTGTTGACGGCTGGTATTCAACAAATATTTTAGGAAATCGTGATGGCGAGGTATTGGATGATCCTGAATCATTCAAAACGAAAGAGGTTAGCAAGCTTTCGGTTCTTGATAATATATTCCAGCCTGATGAATATCCGGAATTGTACGACGGCTACTATCATGTTGTTCGCATTAATTACTATCCTCCACGTCGTGACAATAAAGAAAGCTGGGACAATATTGATATACGCGGCTGGTTGGATTACCCCATGCAGATAAAGGTTAACTTTTTATGCCGTGATTCTATTCTGGCTGCACCGGTTGTACTTGACCTTGTACTATTCTTTGACCTGGCTCAACGTGCAACCATGTATGGCATTCAGGAGTGGCTATCATTTTACTGGAAAAGTCCCATGTTTGAGCCTGGTGAAGAGCCAATCCATGACCTGTTTGTACAGCTTATGAAATTAAAGAATACCCTGCGCTGGCTTATGGATGTTCCACCGGTTACCTATCTTGGTTCAGAATCATATGATTGATATAATAATACAGAAGAAAATCCTGGTGACACCACCGGGATTTTCTTTACAAAATTATTTTTTATTATATGAATTTAACCATTTTACTTCTTGGCGTTAATGCACGATATATCCATTCCTCGCTGCCCCTTTACTATTTAAAACAAATTTTACAACCACTCAATTATACGGTATATCTTCATGAAACAACCATTAACCAACCTGTTGATGACACACGCAATGCGATAGTTACTATTAATCCGGATGTGTTGTGTTTATCAGTGTATATATGGAATGCAACTTACATAAAAAAATTGCTTCCTATGGTACATACAGCATTGCCAAACTGTATAATAATACTGGGTGGACCTGAAGTGAGCTACACAGCTGATGAATGGCTGAAGCATTTCCCATTTATAACAACTATCGTACAGGGAGCAGGTGAACGATCATTTGAGTACGCTGCACAAAAGCAATTTCTTTTAGACACAAAAACTGTATCATTACCAAACTACCATCTTAATGAAATACCCTTCCCCTATTCTGAAAGTGATATTAACAATGTAGCATCCCGTTTTATATACTATGAATCAAGCAGGGGTTGCCCGTATGCGTGTAGTTATTGCATCTCTTCAAGGGAGGATCAATCAATACAGTTCAGAGATTTATCAAAGGTGTATGCTGAGCTTGACATTTTTCTACAGCACAGGGTCAGGATGGTGAAGTTTGTTGATAGAACATTTAATTGCAATCCCACCCATGCTCGATCAATTTTTTACTATTTACTATCGCACAACAATAACCATACTCATTTCCATTTTGAAATACACCCTGATTTGCTGTTTGATGAAGATTTTACATTATTACAACAGGTACCCAAAAACTATTTTCAATTTGAGATTGGTATCCAGTCCATTCACCCAAAAACACTGAGCAGCATAAACCGAAAGATGAACTGGGAACAAGCAAAAGAAAATATAGCAAAGCTTATGGAACTAAACACTATACATATCCATTTAGACATGATATGCGGGTTGCCGTATGAAGACATTGAGGCAATCAAAGAAAGCTTTAATGAAATCATTGAATTAAAGCCCCATTATTTTCAGATGGGATTTTTAAAAATTTTACCCGGCACAAAGATTGCATCACAAAAAAATGAATTTGGTATTGAGCATGATGCTGAAGCGCCCTATACTGTCATTAAGAATAACTGGATTCCAGGCCATATGATGCAAGCTCTTCATTGCATTGAACGTGTGGTTGACAGGTTTTATAATCATCATTTCAAAACTACATGGATGATGCTATGTCATTTTATAACCAGCGGCGATAGTTTTAAAAGTTTTGAGATGATTGCGCAATTTTTTTATAAAAAAAACTTCGTGTTGTTTGCAAAGGATTGGGAAGCAATTGCAACTATGATCCTTACCTTTATTAAGGAAGAGTATCCCCCTGTAGAGGAACTTGCAATAGACTGCCTGCGATGGGATTGGTTTATACAATCAAATAGCAAATGGGTACCTGCATGTGTACGCAGCAAAACTAATCCAAACATTGTTAAGGAAATAATCATCAATAATCATAAAATAGCCAAGGATGAGTTGTTGCTTGATGGAAAGCGTATACCCGTACGCACAATACAACATGCACAGATTTTTATTGCTGAAAGCAAAACCTTCCAGCAATGGCACATGGCAGGTCATCATTATGCAATAAAGCTACATCGGGATACTATACTCTATAGTGCATGACTATAGTATTGAAGCTCCGCCATCAATCACAATAGTTTGACCGGTGATATAGCGTGCGCCATCAGAGGCTAAAAACAAAACGGGATGCACCACCTCATCAATTTCGGCAATTCTTCCCATGGGAATATTTTTAACCACCATATCGTGAATTGCTTCATTTGACCAGAATGGCTTGCTAAAATCGGTACGCACCATACCAGGAGCAACTGCATTTACCTGAACATTAAAGGGGGCAAGTTCCACTGCTAAATTTTTTGTCATCATCTCAACACCGGCTTTAGCAATACCATACACATTCATTCCCGGCGATGCAAGCCTGCCGGCAACTGAAGATATACTGACTATTTTTCCGCGTTTCTGCTGCCTCATAATTGCCCCAACCTTTTTTGAAACAAGAAAAGTACCGGTAAGATTTGAATCAATAATCTTTTGCCATGCAGAAAGCTCAACATCAACAAGGCTACCAGTCATAAGGTTCATCCCTACGTTATTAATTAAAATGTCAACAGTGGAATATTTTTGCACTGCGGCATCAACCAGTGCGTTGACATCGTCCTCTTTTGCGATGTGTGCAACACAGGTTAAAAGGTCGTCGCCTGCTTTAAGCATCTCCTTTACCCTGTCAAGCCCTTCCTGTTTACGAGCGCAGATGACTACTTTTGCATGTTGTTTAAGCAATTCCTGCGCAATAGCCAATCCAATGCCTCGTGTACCACCGGTAACAATAGCTACCTTCCCGTCTAAGTTGTATGAAAGCGAACCCATAGCATACCTCGTATATTAATGAAATTTTTTTAATTCATCATTATGCAAATAATACGATGCAACCTTTGTAATTGCAGCAATAGTTAATGGATTGTGTACACCACACCAATCAGCAACAAGCGTATCAGGGCGTATCGCATGCTCACCCAGCGCCATGACAAGCCTTATACTGCTATCAGCAACAATAACACCGGCTATTGCATCATCAAAGCGCAAATTCATCAATCCTTTTTTTGTTGTTTTTACAATGTCGTTTTTGCTTTCCAAACGGTTGATAAACAAGGTAAACCGATAGTTATCGGTAAACTGTAGCAGGTATTCAGCAAAGACAATGCGTTTAAGCGGCAGCGTTGATGCATCATGGTGATATAGATTGACAACTTCAAATCCATCAGGAAATGATACCTGTAACTTCTGCAAGCTCATTGCACTACAACTTTCATATAGCTGTACATCAACAAACTCTGAATAACTTTCATACCCTAACGGCAGCGCCGGCCCTGTTATTAACCGTTCGTGTTTGTTGTATCCCTGTGTATACGAAACAGGAATATGTGCCATACGCAACGCTCGCTTTACAATTTCCATGCTATCAATATGTCCAATAAAACGGGCTTTTCCTTTTTTTGCATAATGCATACGCAATGTGGCTGCCAGCGCATAACGCATGGTAAATTGCTGTGCAGCTTGTGCAAACGCTTCCCTGTTAAGAATTTCATTTTTAAACCCATGAGGCAAACCCCTGCCATTCCATGTGCAGTCCTTCTTTTTTTCTATTAACCTTTCATAGCGCGTTTGTATCATACTCCAGGGTAAAAGCTCTTGATCTGACCGCCTATTTAAATAGCGCCTCCAGTTGCCACAGCTTGTTTGTAAAGCATTATCCCACAGTGCAAAATCAAAATGCTCCCCCCACAAATCAAGGCGAGCACCAGCATTGTATGCACCAGCGATGGCATCGGCAAGCATACTGTCGCCCCGTGCCAGGACACCTTCAATGAGCGATGCATACACATCGTGATTTTTAATCGTGACATTTTTTGGCACATTGCGTTTGATGGTATTGACAACCTCAAGGCAGTAGTGCTCATCATACTGTTTTTCATACTGAAATGGAGTATGAGCTTTTGGCACAAATGGGGAGATAGTTACATTGTAGCGCATTCTTTTGTCAATGGAACATGCTTGCTTCATAAATGCAATGATAGCGGCCGCCTCATCGGTATCGTCACATCCCGGCAGCCCTATCATAAAATAAAGTTTTATACGCTGCCACCCACGCCGTGACAGCTCTGTAATGATGTTCATAATCTCATCTATGGTAAGCCGTTTGTAAGCACGATAGCGCAATGCATCTGATGCTGATTCAACAGCAAAGGTGAGTGCTGTCTTTTTTAAATCTGAAATTGATTCAATGATAGCAATGGATTGCATATCAACACGCAGCGACGGTAACGATATGCTAACACCCTGTTCAATGAGTTGTGGCACAATGATATTGAGCAGACTGACAATATTGGTATAATCGCCCACACTCAGCGAAAACAGCGATACATCATTAAAACCGGTTGACTGCAGTGTTGTAACAATAGCCTGTGCAACCCTGCTTACCTCAACCTTACGATAGGGCAATTCCCAGTAACCAGCATGACAAAATTTGCACAAATTTTTACATCCTCTGTCAAGCTGAACGGATACCCTATCCTGCACGCTGCGAATTGAAGGCACTACAGGGCGTGTTACCTCATAATCATGGAAACGCCGTGCCACACGTTTATATACCGCTGGCGCTTTTATTGCAGTAATGGCATTGCCTGTATACCCATACTCAACATCGCGGCTTACCAGTACGCCTTCAATCGCAGCAATCTTTGTCAACACCTCATCCTTCAATAAGTGCTTATCTTTTTTATCAATAAGCACCTGCGCAATCCGGATAATTGCCTCTTCACCATCACCAACAAATATTGCATCAGCAAAAGGTAGCATCGGTGCAGGGTTGCTCATTGCCTCGCCGCCAATAATGATTAAAGGATAACTATCGCCCCTATTTTTTGCATACAAAGGGATAGTGCCTAAATCAATAACCTGTAAAATATTGGTGTATAAAAGTTCGCATGCTGCATTAAAGCCAAGCATGTCAAGCGCACACAGCGGCGTATAGGTTTCCAGCGTGTAAAGAGGGATGTTTGACTGCCGCAACTGGTTTTCAAAATCATGCTCAACGGCAAAGACACGTTCTGCTGCGGCATGTTGCATTCCGTTGATGGCATGGTACAAAATCTGAATGCCATTGTTGGACATGCCAACCTCATAGAGGTCGGGAAAACACAATCCCACTTTTACCCGTGCATGAGGCTTTACAACTGCATTCCATTCACCACCAGCATATCGCGCCGGTTTTGACACAGTGGTAAGCAGATTATATATTGTTTCTTCTGGTATCATATCCCATTTACTTATTGCTTGTTATTTATTGCCATAGTGTGCACAGTACTTTGCCAGTGCAACAAATTCATCAAGGGTAAGCTCTTCGCCACGAACCTTTTCATCAAAACCCAATTGGCCAAAAGCCTGTGAAATAAAAGCCTCGCGGTAGGTTGTATAGGGCGAACGTTTCAACGCTGTTTTAAGCATCTTTCGGCGTGCCCAGAACGCAGTTGCTACAAGCTGCTCAAACACCGCTTTTTCATCAGTATGAAGCATTACAGAATTTTTTCGGGTAAGCTTTACAAATGTTGAATACACCTTAGGCTCAGGGTAAAAGGCTTGCGGCGGTATATCAAATAATGTTTGAACAGTAAAATATAATCCAATCCCAACCGTAAATGCTGAATACATGGCACTTTTTGGTTTTGCTATAAGACGCTGTGCCATTTCTTTTTGCAGCAAAAAAAAACAATGGGGTGCTGTAAAGTTATGTGCTGCCGCAAAAATAATCTGAGAAGCTATATTATAAGGAAGATTACCGGTTAGTACAGTACATTCATCGTAAGGATTTGTTTTTAAAAAGTCATTATGTACGATTGTTACTCTGGAATTGTTAGCAAACCTTGATTGTAAAACCTCAACAAATCCAGCATCAATCTCCACCGCAATGACCTTCTTTGCATGTTCACTCAATCGTTGCGTAAGCACTCCCAGCCCTGGACCAATTTCAAGTATCACATCTTCGCTGCAAGGACTGATTGCAGTAACTATCGCCTCAATATATTTTTCATGAAACAAAAAATGCTGCCCATACATTTTGTTAGGAGCAAGCCCATATTGCTGAAGCCATGAAAGGATTTCTTTTTTATTCAATATACTTCTCTTTTTCTTTTCTGAGGCTTATAACACCATTGTCATGCAGTATGCGCATTACCCTTATAATATTGTCGCGAGCACTTTGAATTTCGGATAATCGCACAGGCCCCATGGCTTCCATCTCATTCATGATATCAGTTGCACGGTTTTTACTCATGTTGCGGAAAAACTTAAATCTGATTTCATCACCAGCGCCCTTCAATGCTCTGGCAATCATATAGTCATTGTTGATTTCATCAATAAGGATGCGCATCTCAGTATTGGTAAGGGTAATTGCATTTTCAAATGTAAAGATGCGTGCGCGTATCTCATCAGCAATTTGCGGCATGGCGTTATCAAAATAATCTATAAGCTGTTTTTCCTGATCGCCACTTAAATGAGACATTATATCAATGAGCGCATTAAGACCACCTGCCTTTGAACTGGATTGCCCCTGATATCGATACTCATCGTATTTTTTGCGCAGCACACGCGATATCTCAAGCACCGCATCAGGTGAAGTGCGTTCCATCTTTGCCATGCGCAATGTTACCTCTTTGGCAATATCGGTTGATAAAAGTTTTATCACCTCGGCAGCTTTTACAGCCGGTAGGTATGCCAACGTAACAGCAATCGTCTGCGGATGTTCATTATGCAAAAATGTTACAATTAACTCTGCATCAATATCATTTAAAAATCCAAAGCCCTTTTCCAGATCCTTATGGGTTAATCGTTTTAAGATGTCCTGAGCTTTATCCTGTCCAAACGCTGCATATAATATTTCTTTTGCTACGTTTTGGCCACCAAACGTTATGCCACGAGTTTTTTTAAGCTCAAGCAAAAACTGTCCTATCAGATCTTCTTTTTCCTGCGGTGACAGAACATCAATTTTAGCAATCTCCGAAGCCAGTTTTTGAATACTCTCGTCATCAAGAAACTTCATTATCTCAGAAGCAACTTCTGGACCTAGCGCTACCAGAAGTGCCGCAGCCCTTTCTGCACCAGACATCTGGTCAATTGGTTTCACGCTTGATTACCATAACTTTTTTAAAATCTATAACATTCTGCGGACAAACTTCGGCACACCTGCCGCAATTAATACACAATTCATAATCAATAACAGCTAAAAAATCAACTACTTTAATTGCTGTATCCACATTGGGATTATCCTTAAAAACTTCCTCACGACAGACCTTTTCGCAACGCCGGCACGCTGTGCAACCAACGCTGCATCCTAACTTCATAACCGGCGCTTTTTGTTTGTTGCGGCACATCATATAAACATCAATGTTTTCATCTAAAAGGCTTATAATATTACGCGGACATGCTTCAACGCAGTTACCGCAACCAGTACATTTTTCTGCATCAACCAATGGCAACCCTCGTTTGTCTAAATGGATAGCATTAAAGGGGCATGCACGGACACAATCACCCAATCCCAAACATCCAAATTCACAAACCTTGAAACCGCCCATAACCAGTTGAGCAGCCGTACAGCTATGAGGACCATCATACATAAACCGTATCTTTGTTTCATTAATACCGCCCTGACAGTGTACACGAGCAATGCGTTTTGCAACCGTCTCCACTTCTATTCCCATAATCTGCGATATCTTTTGTGCACTATCGGGACCACCAACAGGACAAAGGTTAATGGCTGCACCCTTTTCAACTATATGAGTGGCATAACCAACACATCCAGGGAAACCACATGCGCCGCAGTTAGCCCCGGGAAGTGATTCAACAATTTTATAAATACGCGGGTCTTTTTCAACCTTGAGAAGTACTTTTGCCAGTGAAAGCAATATGCCGCATGCCAAACTCAATAGCGTTATAACAGTAATGGATGGTATTGATGGAAAAAGTATATCAAACATAGTGTACCTCTTCAGTGTGTCATAAGGTGGCATTGTGTATTACAGTATATAAAAATGTCAATCTTGTTGCAATTAAAAAATTGTTGCATTATTAGCATTATACCGATAGTATAACTAAATTCTAAGTTTATTATACCACGATCATGGCACAGACAACATCACAGGACATAATACACGAAATATTATCAGCAATCAACAGAAATCAGGAGATAGTTTTTGTCAGCTATTCTGCTCTTGATGAAACTGAAAAAAATATACAGTATGCACTAAGTAAGATACTTGAACGCCACAATAAATCTGACCTGTACACTCCTGTTTACTCATCCTTGAAAGAGTTAGTTGCTAATGCAATTAAAGCCAATGCAAAATATATACTTATAGAAGAAGGCGAGATTAAAGATCCCGATGATATTATGGAAGTGGTTGACAAAGTTAGAAATATACTTAACGAAGAATCGTTGCTTCTCTATGGAATTAAGGCAAAGCAATACAGGTTATCAACACGAATTTATCTAAAGCCGCAAACAACACGATTGATCATTGATGTTATCAACAACTTACCGGTACCTCAAAAAGAGCTGGAACGCATGCGTGAAAGAATTGAACGCTCATCTAACTATGACAGCATAGCCGATTTTTATCTTGAAAATCCTGACCCTTCCGCAGAAGGCATGGGGCTTGGGCTATCCATGGTTGTAGTACTATTAAAAAGCGTTGGGATACCATACACCAATTTTACATTATATACTGATTTTAAATCAAAGACAGTTGCCCGGATAATAATACCCCTTATGTAGTTTTTTCTTCAATATAAGCCATAATCATTTTTATACATGTCTTTGCCATATGATCGATATTGTAAAGTTCATGATTAAACGTCCACTGTATGGCAACATTCATAACCATAGCCACAATTGCATGAGCTGTATTATCAGCATGTACCTGTTTAAATACACCCGATGCGATACCATCCTCAATGACCTTGATTACCTCATCACAAAGCTGCTTATATATCTGGGTATTGATATATTTTACCCGCTCATGTATGGGTATCTGCGCCCAGAAGTCAACCAGCACTGTATAAAATGCAGGATGACGTTTAGCAGTTACAATAAAAGCAATAACAATTGCTCTTAGCCTGCGTTCCGGGGTGCGGTATTTTGAAGAGCGTTTATTAATATTTTTCTTGATAATGATGTAAATCTGCTCCAGAAGATACAGCAGTATATCTTCTTTAGATTTAAAATAGTGCAGCACCCCTCCCTTTGAAAGTCCTGCATTTTTTGCAATATCATCCAGG
>JAKPOE010000188.1 GCA_029548025.1 Spirochaetota bacterium | reverse complement strand
ATCTTTTTCCCATTTTATGGCAAATATATAGAAAAACGTAAAACCACCTTTTTTATATCCCCGTTTTATTTTGTGCTTGAAAAACAAAAGGATAGCTTCCATTCTCAATATTCGTTTTATGGGATATTGTTCTGGCATTTTCAGCGTGATTATAAGTATGGACATAAGCGGTATGGGAATCACTGGCGCTTTTATAAATTATGGCCATTGTTTCACTATGAGTACAATGATAAAGGCGACAGCTCGTTTGCAATCCTTTCAATATTCCCATTCAGGGATGAAGAGGGATATGAGCGATTGTATCAGCCTTTTTTTAGTTTGGTTGAGTATGCTACCCGTGATGATGGTAGCAAGCGCTTTGGATTATTACTGCGAACGTACTTCCAGAGCTGGGGCGATAGTTACTTCAAAATGAAGATTCCGTTCATCATTTCATATCACAGCAAAGATAAAACAGTACAGCATGTATCGCTGTTGCTATCGTTTTTAGAGTATACCAATGATGAATCTATCAATGAGTTGCGTATTGGATGGATACCTGTGTATAGAAATGTTAAGGATAAAAAACAGTATGATGATAAAAAGAAGGTGTCGCTACGGCTGCAGCAAATAGAGGGTGGCTATAATTCTATGGTTGCTTATGGAAGCACCACGAGCTATTATAATGATTCTACAGGTTGCATGGTAAGGTTTTAAATATATGGTGAATACATCTACTGTTTCGTGGTATAATGGTGTATTGCATAATCAGTTTAGTTTATTTTTAAGGTAAGCATATGGTCATGATAAAAAAATTAAGGGATGTTATAGTCAATGTTGTAGGTGGTGTTGGCAAAAACACCTTACATATTGTTTATATGATGGGGTATTCCACCATGTTATTCCTTGAGGTTGTCTATTATTCACGATCAGCCTTTGACAAACGTAAAGAGATTTTAAAACAGATGTATTATGCAGGGGTAAAAACATTCATTGTTGTTTCAATTGTAGCTCTTTTTACCGGTATGATCCTTGCACTGCAGATAGGGCTTGAGCTAAAACCCTATCAGCAACAGCCGCTTGTAGGGAATATCATCATCGCAACGCTTACCCGTGAAATGGCACCATTTGTAACTGCTATCATCCTGATTGCAGCGGTTGGCTCAACCATGGCGGCTGAGGTTGGGACTATGGCTGTTTCCGAAGAGATTGATGCACTGGAGATGATGTCAATAAGTCCTGTGCGGTTTCTGGTTATGCCACGGGTTATATCCCTGGCACTCATGCTTCCTATTGCAACGGTTTATACAAATTTGCTGGGATGTATAGGCGGGGGTATCATAGCACATTTTCAGTTAAATGTAAGCTTTGATGTGTATTATTCACATATTCTTGAATCATTGCATTTTAAGGCAACCTATGTAGGGCTTTTAAAAGCGTTTATATTTGGCATAATGGTTTCTACTATAAGCTGTGCTAATGGATTACGGGCTACCAATGGGGCATTGGGAGTGGGTAAAGCAACGCGAAACTCGGTTGTTTCGTCGTTTTTAATGGTGCTTATTGTTGGTTACTATATCACGGGAATTTTTTATGGGAAAGCAGGATAATCGATAGTTATTGTTGATAGTGTACTATGATTGAATTTAAACATGTAACAAAGATATTAAATGGCGTAAAGGTGCTTGATAACCTCAATATAACTATTGAGAAAGGTGAAACCTTTGTTATTATCGGCAGATCAGGAACAGGGAAAACGGTTACTCTGAAGCATATCGCTGGTTTACTTGAGCCTGAGAGCGGTGCGGTGCTTATTGATGGGAAGCAGATGAATGGCGCCAGTAGAAGACAGAAGGATAGCTTGCGTGAAAAAATAGGATTTGTTTTTCAGTCAGGTGCTTTAATCAACTGGATGACGGTTGAAGAAAATATTGCACTTCCATTGGTAGAGCATAAGGTATTATCGGCAGATGAGATTAAACAAATTGTTGAAGAAAAATTGGATTTATTGCAATTGACATCTGCGCGTGATAGAATGCCTGCTGAAATCAGCGGTGGCATGAAGAAGCGTGCAAGCCTGGCAAGGGTATTGGTGCGCAATCCTGAAATAATACTCTATGATGAACCAACTTCAGGTCTTGATCCTGTTATGTCCAGCTTGATCAATACAATAATAAACCAGATAAAAAAGGATCAGCATATTACTCAGGTAGTAGTAACGCATGACATGGAAAGTGCGTATGCAATTGGAGACAGGATTGCCATGCTGTATGATGGGTCAATTATTGAATGTGATGTTCCTGATGCAATTCGCACTACAACCAATCCCATTGTTCGCCAGTTTATTTCTGGTTCTCTGGAAGGTCCCATCGAGGTTTTGTAATGTATATTCTATGCGATGGGAAAGCTTCATTTAAAGTATCATGTTATTTAAAATGTTTTAACGATGTGCTATACTATTCAGGAGGTGTGCTATGAAACAGGAGATGGCAGTTGGTATTGTTGTCATTTTAGCTATGACAGTATTAGGATATTTTACCATCATTATGAGTGGTGAGATCATCGATACTCATACATATTATCCGGCATCGATTGTTTTTAAAGATATAGAAGGGCTGGCAAAGGATGATAAGGTACGTATCAATGGCGTATTATCAGGGTATGTTGCCGGTACTCAGTTGCTTGACAATAAGGTCATTGTAACATTAAAGCTGTTTAATCATTTTACCTTATATGAAAACTATGAAATTATGATTCGCAATGAAACAGCATTAGCAGGAAAATATGTCAGTATAGATCCAGGGACGCCTGTTGACGAAAATGGGAAACAGTATGCAGTTGTTACCACGCGGGAAAATCTTTCAGGTATTGCTGTAAGCGATCCATTTACATTGCTTTCAAGGCTTATTGCTGACAACAGGGGTAATGTAAATTCGGTACTCAAAAATATACGGGATATAACTGATAAGATTAATTCCGGCAAAGGGACATTGGGCAAAATCATCAATGATGCTACAGTTCATGATCAAGCCAGTGGCTTAATAAAGGAATTGCGTGATACTATTGAGGATACCAGAGAACAGGCACCTATTACCAGCTTTTTGCGTGCTGCGTTAACTGCTTTTTAATAAAAAAATGTTGCCTTGCCGTTATTATTGTTTTTTATGGAAAAAATTTGTCTACGGTAAAGCTGTGCTCTTTGTTTTTTTACTCATAATCATATTGTGTGATAACACATAGAAAGGATTCACCCTAGATGCCCAAGAGAACGGATATTACAAAAATTCTTATTATAGGTTCAGGCCCAATTGTTATTGGTCAGGCATGTGAGTTTGATTATTCAGGTTCACAGGCATGCAAGGCTCTCCGGGAAGAAGGTTATACGATAGTTCTTGTTAATTCCAATCCAGCAACCATTATGACCGATCCGGAGATTGCTGACAGGACCTATATTGAACCAATTACTCATGATATAGTGGCACAGATTATTGAACGTGAAAGACCTGATG
>JAKPOE010000141.1 GCA_029548025.1 Spirochaetota bacterium | reverse complement strand
TAATCCGGCGAATGAATGCGAATTATTAATAAGGCTTTCTGAAATGTATTGTCCACTGAAACGTATTACATCTTCCCTGCGGAGTTGTTTGTAATTGCTGTTTACAAAATCAGGTCTGCCAATGTCGTTATCTTTTAAAATTGTTCTGTCGCTTGGTGACGGGTCCTCAACTTCATGAATGTATGTTGTATTGCCATCGTCATTTTTTGCATACATCTTTCTGTTTCTTCTGTATGCGTCACCTGTATTCAATACTACTGTAGTATTTTCCCATGCACGTAATGGTGTGTAAGGATTCAATACTTTATTGTATTCACCAATTTCATAGAAAAGGTGTTTTTCTGTTTTCGTTTTAATTCGTAATACTTCTACCACTTCACCTTTCTTTATTTCATCAAGGCTATCCATAACGGGTATCACGAAATAATTTCCGCGTTGTTCTTTTATTTCTACATCCACAAATTCGCGCAATGTTCCATCACTTTTTAAGATAAAGCGAAGTCTATCGCCTTTCTCAAATGCCCATCCTTTTTTGCTTTCAGAATTACGTTTTTGGTATTCCGTAAATGATGTTTGCAGGTCAAGATATATTTCGTTTGCTGTGGAAGAACCGTATGTTGTTTCGGTAATATCCTCTACCGTTTCGTTATCTACAATTTTGGTATCGTATTTCTCTACATACTTTACATCGGATACAACCATCTGCACATAGGATTCATATACCTGACCTGGCGTTCTTAGTATCAATGCATGGGTAGTCCATATTGGCGGTTGTTCCTTAAATATCACACTGACTTTAAAATATCCGTTTGCTTTTGTGGTTGCATTTATAGGAACTCCATCAGCATCAGTTGTAAGTTGCGGTAGATAATCCTTTATATACTCTGTTGTAAATGGCAGTCGTAATCGGTGTTTCTTTTCGTTGAACTGTACAGTATTCTTGCGGTTTGCTCTATCCATATACGTCATACCAAAGTCATACACATCACCATTTTTCAGAAAATACGACAATCCTATATCATCGGTATCTATTACCAGATCCAAAGGGTAAACATTGGTGTTATTGTATGCACCCGAACCGATTGTAATATCGAAAGACCTTAAAGTAAAATCCTTTGTGATACATCCACGTTCATCGTAGAATATCAATGTTCCTTTTCGTGTTTGTCCACCACTGTTTACATATACAACTAAATCGTAACTACCATCTGCACCTGATATTTCTACCCTGCCTGTGTTGGTACATACGATTGTGATTCCCTGCAATGGCACACCATTTTGATTGCGGATAACTCCTTTAATATGTGTACGGTTGTATTTTGTAATGTTCGGATTATAGTTTGGAATATTTATATGTACATTCCTTGTGAAACCAACAGTAAGATTGTTGTTTGGTAGCGCCTCTGCCGTTCCGTCATAAATAGATGTAAGCCTACCTTTGTATATATTCTCACTTGTATTTATAAAATCCAAATCAGGCATTCCGACATCCCTAACCTGTGTTCTGAAGTGAATATCTCTTTGTAATACATCATCAAAATTATCTGCACTGAAATAAAAACCATTGTGATCCGTTTTTCTCCTATTGCTAAAGTACTCGAAAGGAAAATCCTCACCTGAGCCAAGATATGCTTTGAAGTCAGCTAATTCAACCGGCGTTCCTTCTGCAAATTTTTCCAATGTAGTATTTCCACCCGAAAACCCATCATTATCCAATACATATCCATTTATCATAGCACTGCCATGTCTTACAGCCTCATCTCTTTTTGTAACATCCTGTATATAAAAATCAGGCAATGTAAAAACACCATTCACTACTGTTGTATCATCAATGGTGAACATAAATTCTGTCACCTTATCTTTGTAAACGCCATTTTCCTTTATGCCGATTACCTGTGTAGATGTTTTTTGAAACAAATTGTTAGATGCATCGTAATATTTCCCATACCCTAATTTATCTGAACCATCAATGGGTTCACTGACAAGATGGCTGGCTAAACAGAAAATATAAGTACCATACGGTACATCATTTATATCTAAAATAGAATATACTTTTTTGCCTGAACTAACCGCTGTATCAAAGTGTATCCTGTTGTCATTAGTCCTTAAATCAATAATACCTCTGTCTGCATTATAATAATCTATACCATCTATCTTTATCTGTTTGCTTAATCCTTTAAAATCCGTACCACGTAAATATCCCCACCATCCACCATCAGGTAAATATTGGTCATATCTATCTGGTAAATCATCATTTCCCCTACCAGGCATACCTCCAAATACTGTTGATGTATAATCCTTATTTGTTCCATCTGGTCCTGAGCTATCAGAAAATCTTGCGATAGGTTGATTGTCTCCATGCTTCGTCATAAAAAAGTTTTGTATGCGTATCTTAGTGCGCACTGTAGCCACTTTTCCTGTTTTCTTTGGATAGAATTTTA
>JAKPOE010000135.1 GCA_029548025.1 Spirochaetota bacterium | reverse complement strand
TCCAGGGTTCTTTTTTAAAAATGCATTGACAATATTAAACATACGTTTAAATGCTATGAGAAGATCCCCAAACCGTTTATCCCTTCTGAATTCATGTATGCTCTGTGCTCTCAGATATAGCTCATAGTAATCATAACATCCTACTGCCAAACATGCATTGACCTCATCAAAGGCAAAACCCTTTTCATATAAAAATGTTTTTGCCCTCCCATTAATAAAATCAAGAATCGCATCAACCAATTGGGCACCATTATTATACTGTGTGGCTATTATTTTACAAACATTTGCAAGATCCAGATGGATAGCATTCCCAACAAGCATATCAACAATTGCTGCTGACTGACGTCGCAGTGCATAAGGATCTGCAGAGCCTTTTGGTATATTACCAACGGAAAATGAACCAAAAATATTATCAATTTTTTCAGCTAACGATACAACAATACTCACAATACTTGAAGGTAGTATATCACCCTGAAATCGTGGCCGGTATTGGAAATCAATAGCATCGGCAACCTCACTATCCTCGCCATCAAGAAGCGCATAAATTTTACCAATTTGCCCCTGTAAGGACGTAAACTCAAAGACAAGGGACGTCGTAAGGTCGGTCTTTGCCAATAGCACAGCACGATCTATCTTTTTCATAGTAGCATCATCGAAGGATAGTTGCTGACTTATAACCTCAGCTATCTTCTGCACCCTTACTACTTTATCATAGATAGAGCCCAGCTCTTTATGGAAAAGGATAGACTTTAACATATCAACACGATCAGCTAATGGGATCTTTCTATCCTCTTCAAAGAAAAATCGTGCATCCGTGAAGCGTGCCCTGATAACACGCTGATTTCCTTTCACAATATGCTCTGTTGGTGGATTATTTGATACAACTAAAAATTTTGGCAATAGTTTGCCGTTATCATCACGGATGGCAAAATACTTCTGGTGCTCCTTCATCTCAGTAATAAGGACTATATCAGGAATAGTTAAGAACGACTCATCAAAACTACAGATAACTACATAGGGGCTTTCTGTTAAAAAGGTAACAGTGTCCAGGAGTTCTTCATCTTCCACCAGTTTGCCCTGCAAGGTTTTAGCAGCACTATACAATTGTTGTTTAATACTCTCCTTCCGCTTATTGTGATCAACTATCACCCCATGTTTTTCTAAAACTTCACCATACTCCCGGCAATAATGCAGGGGAATCATACAATTGTTCTGGATATAATGCCCTCTGACTTTATTATCAAACGGTATTCCATCAATTGAATGCATTACAACCGTATCATTGAAGAGGACACAGATATAATCAATAGGTCGGGGAAAACTAATCCGTTTAACATTCCAGCGCATACGTTTGGGAAAATTTACCTGCATAATGATTTGCTCAATCATCTCCGGAATAATTGCTGTTACCGGCTTTGCTTCTACCATGCGTCTGGCATAGATATAATCACCCTTACTTGTATTCTGAATAAATGTATCTTCCAATTTTATTTTGTTCCCTTCTAAAAACCCCATGAATGCCTTTGTGGGGTTTCCCTCTGCGTCATAGGCAGCCTTAACCGATGGACCTTTTAATTCTTCATAATCTTCCGATTGCTTATCAGCCATATCGCTGACACATACTGCAATGCGCCGTGGCGTTGCATAAACCATACACGAGCCAGATGCAATCCTGTGCGTTTTCAAACCTTCACTCATAAGTGCGGCTATTTGCTGTATAGCAGGAGGAATATATCCTGCAGGTATCTCTTCAGTACCAATCTCGCAAACAAAGTTAATCCTCTCCATATCCTTTTATCCTACTTTCGTTTCTTTTTTAATTCCACATAAGGATTTATATGCTGACCTTTCCTGATAATTTCAAAGTGTAGATGCGGGCCGGTAGAGTTGCCAGTATTACCACTCTTAGCAATAATCTGCCCCTGTTTTACATATTGACCTTCTTTCACAATTATTCTGGACAGATGCCCATACAATGTTCTATCGCCCCCGGGATGAGTTACGACAATCACCTTACCATATCCCCCTAACCAGCCTGCATAGCTTATCCGCCCATATTTGCTGGCATGTATCCATTCATAGTTTGCTCTAACATCAATACCCTGATGGAACTGCTTATCACCATATACGGGATCTTTACGCCATCCATAGCCACTGGTAATATATTGATTGTTAACAGGCCATAGAAACCCCTTGAAAATATCAAGCGGCTTTGCATCAGGGATAAAGATATGCTGCCCAACATTGATAAAATCAGGATTAGCTATTACATTCTCAGCAATTATTTTTTGTATCCCTACATTGTACTTTCTGGCAAGAGAAGGAAGCGTCTGACCGCTTTGTACACTAACTATCAATCCATCTTTATTGGGGATGGTTAAAACCTGTCCAACATGCACAAGGTCATATGATTCCAGCTTATTACATCCACAAATCGTATCCATCGAAACACCATACATTCCAGCAATCTCGCTTAATGTTTCACCCTGCTTTATAGTATGGTGTACAATCTTTAATATGGAACGTTCACGGGGTTCCTCAAATTCTTTATTGGCAATGGTCTTTTTCTTAATTTCATCATACCATGAAGCTTCTGAAAAAAATATATCGTTAATACCAGCCAAAATAAAAAGCACAACAAGGCACAAACAAACAGCAGCAAATGCTATCCCCGCTCTCCTGAAACTGCGCCATGAAATGCTTTTAATAAAGGCATTGTTTTTCCGTCTGTGGATAATAATTATCTCAGATGATAAAAGTGTTATGCTTATATCACCTACTATATAATTATGTAAATGCCACGATCTCATAGATTCATTATCGGCAACAAAGAATCAGTCGTCATTTTTCAGAACCCTTCTTGCTGAAAATTCCCGCAGCCTGCGGCGTTCCAGCGTACGATTCTTCAATAAGCTTCTTCACATCTTTCTTTTGTCCACCTGTTATGGTAACCACACCCTGAGAAACCACACCACGCTGTACAGTCAGTATTGGTGTTTCAATATCACCCAGCACCTTGGCTGTTTCCAGTAATTTAACCTCTTCATCAGCAACAATATTCCCAATGACAGTCCCTGCAACAACAACATTTTTGGCATGTATATTTGTCTTAACCTTTCCGGTTTCACCTACTACAAGCTCCTCATCGGTTTTGATCTCACCTTCAAATTTCCCATCAATACGAAGCGAACCACTGATATAAAATTTACCTTCAAAAACCGAACCTTCGCCAATAGTACTATTCAAGCTATCACTTTTACCAGCCATACGTTTATCACCTCTTGCTTATTAATTTCCTTGTTGCATTATTTTTTTGAATGTACATGTACTTTTGAATTATTGCAATTTTATTTCAACTATTTTTTATTGCAAATCAATTATTCCTGTACTATTTTTACTAAAAGCAATACTATTATGTGCGATAGTTACTGATAATTAACTGCAACCTGATGATATATAATATATGAACATATTACAAACACCCATCGTTGTCAATGAGATATTCTACTCCCTGCAGGGTGAAACTACCCGTACTGGATTTCCGTCTCTTTTTATACGGCTGGCAGGCTGTAACCTCAATTGCAGGTGGTGCGACACTGCCTATGCAAGGACCGGTTATACAATGACTATCGCCAGTATTGTAAAAAAAATACAACAGTACCCATTAGCCAACCATATTACCATCACTGGTGGCGAACCTCTGATACAGCAGGGCACGATAGCTTTGCTGAATATTCTTTGCACACATAACTATCCTCTTCAGCTTGAAACCAATGGCAGTATTTCACTGGAAAAAGTACCGCAACCCGTACACAGGATAGTAGATGTTAAAACACCTTCAAGCGGCGAGGAAAAGTCATTTAACTTTACAAACCTGCAATTATTGCA
>JAKPOE010000131.1 GCA_029548025.1 Spirochaetota bacterium | reverse complement strand
AATGTTGATCCATCGCAGATACAGCGTGTCAATTTAAGCACCACTCTTACAACAAATGCAATTATACAAAATAAATGTGAAAAAGTTGGGATGTTTGTCAGTGGTGGTCCCGGCATACATCCTGCATCATATAGTATTGGCGACTTCTACTATATCATAGATGGACAGATTGATCACCGGGGTACTGAAATAACATTGCTTAATCTAAAACAGTTAGAAAAAGCCATAAAGAAGTGTAAAAAGAAAGGCATTAAAGTATATGCAGTTATTTCTAAATTTTCCACTCGCAATCCCGAGCATGAGCAATTAATAGCGCAAAAACTGGGTGATGTTGATTTTATAAGTGTGGGGCATAAAATCTCAGGCAACTTGAATTTTCCACGGCGTATAGCAACCGCGTATTACAACACAGCAGTATGGCGGCTGTATAATTCATTTTCATATGCCGTTTCGGAAAGCCTCCGTGCATGGGGAGTGACAGCTCCTGTCAATATACTGAAAGCTGATGGCGGCACCATCCCGTTGCATATCTCGCAAACCATGCCGGTTGAATCAATTTTATCCGGGCCTGCTGCCAGCGTTATAGGGACCATGTCTTTGTGTAACATAACTGAAGATGCTGTAATGCTTGATATTGGTGGCACAACATGTGACATTGCCCTTTTTGCCGATGGTGCACCATTAATTGAAAAAGACGGCATACGTATCAATGACAGAAATACGTTAGTACGTTCGCTCAAAACAAAATCAATTGGAATAGGCGGTGATTCGGTCATTAAAATAAACGGCACTACCGTTACTACCGGACCCGAACGGCTTGGCATGTCAATGGCAGAAGGAGGTAATAATCCAACTATTATTGATGCGTTAAACGTATTGAAAACAATAAACTTTATGGATACATCACGCTCAATGGAAGGATTACTTGCGCTGGGTAAAAAATATCGTTTAAATGCTGATGATATAGCAAATGCAGCAATTACCTATGCCATGGATGTTATCTATAATGAAGTTATGGCAATGATAGAAGAGGTCAATGCAAGGCCTGTTTACACAATATACGAATTTTTACAGGGCAAGGTTATTAAACCAAAAACTATCTACCTTATTGGTGGACCTGCAAAAACGTTATCAAACCTCATTGCCCGGCGTTTTGGATTAAACGTTACGGTGCCGCAACACTGCCAGGTAGCTAATGCTATTGGTGCAGCAGTTGCCCGCACTACTGTTGAGATTGAGCTTTTTGCAGACACACAGCGTTGCCGCCTTCTTATCCCTAATTTAGAGGTTAATACCCGTATCCCGGCTGGCTATACCCTGGATAATGCTATTGACGATGCCAGACACTATATGATACAGTATTTAACAACACTGGGAGTTGATGAAAAAGAGCGGGAAATAGAAATAGTTGATGCATATTCCTTTAATATGGTAAAGGGCTTTGAAACTGTAGGGAAAAATATCCGTGTACGGTGTCAGGTTAAACCCGGCATATTGCATCAATGTAAGGACATATTGAAGATATGAAAGCACAATCATCATTAGGTGTTGTATTTTTCCCGGCTTTTGACTGGGCAATACATCCTCTTCATCCAGAACGTGAGGAGCGATTACTGTATACACTGGATCAGCTTAATGAAGAAGGTATATTTGATGTTGAGGGTATCACACAGTATAAACCAGGTCTTGCAACACAAGAAGATATTATGCGTACACACTTTTGTTTTCCCGATGTATCCAGTGTAACCACCGAGTCGCATCTCATATCAGCAGGTGGTACCATAAAAGCAGCAGCGCTGGTGCTGGATAAGATTGTTAAAAAATCGTTTGCATTGGTGCGCCCACCCGGTCATCATGCAATGAAAGTGGTACACGGAGCACGCGGTTTTTGTAATATCAACATTGAAGCGGTTATGGTTGAATATATCCGTGAAAACTATCCAGTAAAAAAAATTGCTATAGTTGATACTGATTGTCATCATGGTGATGGAACACAGGATATTTACTGGCATGATAAGGATATACTGTATATCTCATTACATCAAGACGGAAGAACGCTATACCCCGGTACCGGTGCCATCCACGAATTAGGCGGTCCCAACGCACTGGGAACAACCATAAACATTCCACTGCCACCCAATACATCCGATGAGGGTTTTTTAATGGCAATGGAGCGGGTAGTATTACCTGTATTGAAAGACTTCAATCCCGACATTATCATTAACTCAGCCGGGCAGGATAATCATTACTCTGACCCAATAACCAATATGAATTTTTCAGCATCCGGATATGCACAATTAACGGATATGCTCAATGCTGACATAGCAGTACTTGAAGGAGGTTACTCTATTCAGGGTGCACTGCCCTATGTAAATTTAGGTATTACACTGGCTATGGCAGGTCTTGATTATTCATATGTGCACGAGCCT
>JAKPOE010000130.1 GCA_029548025.1 Spirochaetota bacterium | reverse complement strand
ACCAAGACCTACGCCTCCACCCCAGCAGCCATAGGTTTCTCTGTCGCATACTGCTACTTTTCCTTTAGCTGCCGACGCTAACAGCCACATCACACATCCCCATTTGCCTTTTTTAAAGCTAATAGCCTTCTCTGGCTTTTCATCAGTCCATACAATTGCTACGGGCTGATAGTTCAGGTTTAATGCTCTGGCAATCTTGCTTTCCATTGTTATCCCCCATTCCCCCATTGTAACATTGTGTGATAGCATGCAAATTGATTGTGAAGCTATCATTATAATGTATAAGTATATCGTTATCATGGTATGTTTTCATGCATTTTTTTTAAAGTGAGCATACCATCTTTTTCATTTACCTGAACCATAGTATAGCTAATAGTAAACAACTATTGTTAAAAGGGAGCGATTACTTTGCTGATTGCACCAAAATTATTGCATATTATATTTTGGTAAATACCTTCTTAATAATGGCTTGTGTAGTAGTATGATGAAGTCAATGTATTATTTCAGTATTATTCTTAAAGGTTATGACACATTGGCACAAAAAGGAAGGCTGGCAAAGAACAATTGATAGCATGGCGTGAGTTGTCATCCAAATGCAATAAAAATATGTTAAACACAAACCCCGTTAGCTGTGTCATCTTTGTTGCCTGTCATTCTGAGCGAAGCGAAGAATCTCGTCATCACATAAAACAATAGATTCTTCGGTAGTTGGCACTCCCTCAGAATGACACTATTGCGTAGAAGGTATCCATGGACGGCTTACGGCTACCCATAGGGAGTAAAAATTATACAAACCGGAAACGATGATAGGGGATGTCTAAAAAGTAATAAACATACGACATAATACAAAATGAGTTGAGAACATAATGTTCACATAAAGTTTCAATGAGAAATGAAAATAGTCAACACTATTCCGTACTTTCTTTTGTCACAGGCGAGCAACAAAAGAAAGTACCAAAGAAAAGTGCTCTTGTATTATCAGTCATGATAGAGGCAAAGCAAGCAGGCTGTGCAGGCCTTCCATGGCTGTGTGCTCGCCTGCAACCGAGTGCGCCTTCCATCCGTGGAAGGCTACTGGAAGTATACGGCAGCCGGGCAGGGAGGTACGGCGTGTTAGGATGCGGGTACATAATAGCGCCGTGCGAGGTGGTTCAACAGGGTTTATAAAGAAGTAAAGAGGAGCAAACAATAACGATTTTACTATGGTTTAATAGGGATATGTATGTGTGTTTGTTAACAATGGGGCTGTAAAAATCAACTTTTAGACAGTTTCGCCGGGACCACGTTAATAATGCTGTTTTGGTTTTTAAAGGAAGATTTATTATTGATGAGCATATAGTTGTGAAAATAAAATGATATAAAGGAACTATCGAACAAACCATGATACTATCAATGATGACTGCTTAATCAATTGTTACACTGGTAATATATTCCTTATCATCAATGGTTATAAAAAATGAAAAAGGTTTTGTTATCGATAGTTTTTTGAATCTGTCGCCCTGAACCAGCAGCAGGCATGCATCGTGAAGCAGTTCGCATATTTTGATGATTGTCAACGTTTGAGCCATTTGGAAAGCTGTTGTTTCCACAATTTCTTCATCTGAAGCAACGTCAAATAAAACATCAGATATCTCATCAATGTCGCAACCTCCCAGTTCATGAAAAATAGCCTTGCCAAATTGTACCTCGTTGTACAGCGGGATATTACATTCAGGTAGCAGTATATTCGATGGTTTTGTGTATGATTTGATTATACTATATGAATCATATGCTGAGGCAAACACTATTGAAGGAATAAATGAATCCGCATTGCTGTCAATTTTTAACGCTATAGACTGAATTGGATTATTGTTTTGTTTTGATGAATATAATGTAACAGTATTGCCAAGTTCATTGGTAATCACAAACATTATATCCTGATCATCTATTGTTAAAAGATTGCTTAAAAAATGTTTTACTCTTTGCATCTCGGGATGTTGCAGAAGCTGTTCATATTTTTCTTCAAATATTTTTTTAAAAGGATTTTGTGTCATACTGTTCATGATAACCTCAATAAATATGGAAATTTTTTTTAATCTTTCAATTATGACATTAGTATGGCATGGATGCTTATAATTTAATTCATACCATTTATATTGCTACATGCTTGCCAGATATACCATCAAGCCATTTATTTATAATGTATCATAATTACATTTTCACTTTTCATAAATGAGTTTAGCAAGCCATCCACTGTTAATTCCAAAACGGGAAATTATCTACAAATAATAATAAATGTACACCCCGCCGCCGGAGGTGGCGGGGGTCCACTTCGTTTCAACTTGAAATTATTTTTAAGGAATAAATATTGCAAGCAATTAATACATAGCAGCTATTATAGCAAATAAAATTTCAAATAAAATTTCAAATAAAATTCATGTTTATTTTATTAGTGTTCTATAAAAAAGTTGATGCAAAATCAAGGTGCTCAAATATAAGCTTATGAACCGTGCCCCCATGCTCTGTGTAATGCAATAACGATTTCATTGGGTTATCATTAATATAGCCTTAATAAACTCAATGACTTCAAGAAGATGCAATGGATGCAGTTAGTAAACATCACGGTAAAAAAGGAATCCATGCTTCCCTGCAGGATAGAAGCAACGGTGCATTCCATTATCACCTTCACCTGTTATTTCCGGATTATGTATAATACACAATAACTATCGCCAAACCCCTTAGCGTTATTCTTTAATCTGTTTTTTACAAGAATAATTGAAAAATCAAGAACTTATTAATAGTTTAATGCATACAATAGCGGGGATGACATAATTTATATGATGAGCACAAAAATATATTGCCAAAAATTGTTTGCTTATTTAATGTCCATAGAATATATGATAACCTATCATAAGAATATTAATTTTAATTGATAAAAGGAAGATCATGAAAGTTTTGCTTGTCAATCCACCATACCCCTTTGAAGAAGCACCATCACCTCCGTTTGGATTAATGGCCCTTGCAGCATACCTTGAAGCACAGGGCATTGAAGTAAAGATAGAAGATTATATTGTAAACAGATTTACGCCAGAGCGTGTTTCTGATGTTTTGTCGCAGTTTGCCCCGGATGTAGTTGGTTCAACAGGCGTTACCATGAATATCAAAAAAGCTCTTTCCATAGTAAAAGTATATAAAGAGTTAGATAAGGATATAGTGACAGTTCTGGGTGGACCTCATGTAACCTTTGATGCGCATGCCATTCTTCGCAATTATCCATTTGTCGATGTGATTGTGAGAGGTGAGGGTGAAGCCACCTTCCACGAATTTTTGCAATATTTACATTCAATAAGCGCTTATGGGGCTATTAAGGGAATTTCTTATCGGGATAAGGATAATGATATTGTTCATAATCCAATACGGGAATTTATTCCTGATATCAATATACTCCCTTTCCCAGCACGGCATCTGGTTGAGCTATCCAAATATCGCGCGTTAGGGTTTCCAATAAATATGATGACCTCCCGTGGTTGCCCATTTAACTGTATTTTTTGTGTTGGCAGCAAGATGGTTGGGAAAAAGGTTCGTTATTTTGAAACACATCGTGTTGTGGATGAATTTGAGCAGTTAGCAGCAATGAAATTTAAGCAGATTAATGTTGTGGATGATCTTTTTACATCCAATAAAAGTCGTTGTATTGAGGTTTGCAACGAGATTAAAAGGCGCGGGATTGATCACCCATGGACTGCATTTGCCCGGGTTGATACTGTTAATGAAGAGCTGTTAACCTGCATGAGGGATGCTGGCTGTACCATGCTTTGTTTTGGCATTGAAAGTGGGAATCAGGAAATTCTGGATAAAGTTAAGAAAAAGATTACACTGGAAAAGTGTAAAAAAGCGGTTGAGACTTGCCGAAAAGTGGGAATTAGTCCCATGACATCATACATCCTGGGTTTGCCTGGTGAAACAGAAGAAACCATGAAAAAGACGATACAGTTTGCTAAGGAATTGAGCGATAATTATGGTTTCCATGTTCTGGCTCCATTTCCAGGCACTGAGGTTCGTGAGATGAAGGATTATTATGGGATTGAAATTTTAACGGATGATTGGGACTTATATGATGCAAACAGAGCAGTCGCAGTTACCCCTGATGTAAGCGCTAACAAAATTAATGAAATTGTTGATGTATTTAATGGTAGTATCAGGGAATACATATTGTCATTGGGTGAAAAGCAAAATCGGGGTGAGTCATTAACACAGAATGAACAGAATTTAATTGGCAATATACGTTCTTTTGAGATAGCTCGCGATATCATTTTAGAACGATTGATTGAACATCACCCTGGTATTGCAAATGGTGCACCAATCGATACCGTCCATGAATTGACCGAATATCTTTCAGCAACATTGCCTTTTCCCAAAGATGAATTATCACGGGAAGTGGAACGTCTTATACAACTTGATTGTTTACAGTTTAAATATCAGGACAACAGATTGTATCCCCAGTGGACATAAAGTTTGTTAAAGAACCATTGAAATAGATAACATTATTGTATGTATATTCTGCAAAAAAGGGGAACATCTACTACTTGTAGTATAGATGTTCCCTTGTGGTGGTCATAAGCATAGGGAACTTGTTTTATTCTTTTTTTTAATAATGTTGCAATGAATGATTACAATTGGTAACATCGCTATAGGTGACAGTGAGGGCACATTGTAATACTCCTCAAAAAAATCACATAATGACAATGACAAATAATTCTATGTTTACCGGGGAATGCCAATGAAAATACTGAAAAAAATCCTTATGACACAGCAATTACCTCGGTATGGTTGATTAATCCCTTTTTTTAAGCTATTTATTTAACTGCCTTTATCATCAGGGTTACCGCAAAATGCTTTAACCATGGCATTGTTGTATTTGCCTTTTTCTCGATTGCATCTGAAATGGCTCGTAACCTCTTATGATAGCGACGGGGTATGATTATATAATGCCATGTCCATGGTGTATGAAAATTCCATGGCGGCCTGAATTCATGTGCAGAAATTTCAACATCGCTGAACAGGCTATTGCATATTTTTTTTATTTCACCAATCCTGTAAAAGCGCATCCGGATCGGGTCTTTGTAGCGGAATACATTAATGCTGATAACCTGTAAAAAACTCATTAAAAGATTTTCAGGAGCAAATCGCGATGGTACACGTATATATGCTGCTCCACCTGGCTTTAATACCCTGTATATCTCGTTTAATACTTTTATGCCATTGTCCTTTGAAAGATGCTGTAACACTAACAGAGAATATACCGTATCAAATGTATTATCTTTAAATGGCAATGATGTGCCATCACCTCTTACCAGTGGAGTGGGAAGGTGGTGATAGTTACAGTGGTTTTTTGCAGCTATAAGCATCTGCTGTGATATATCAAGCCCAACGGCATTCCTGGTAATCGAGCGTACAGGCTTCAATACACGTCCCCATCCACATCCTAAATCAAGTATTCGTTCATCAGTTTTCACCGCAAAAGGGGGTGGCGCATCTAATAAATTACCGTAGTAATCGGTCAGGACTGCTTCAAGCCCTAAAGTAATAAATGGTGCATCTTTAACGGCACCATTATCCCATACCTTTATATAATCATTGAAAAAATGTTTATCCTTAACTATCATTTATGGTTTTCCTTTGTAAGCTTACTTGTTGCGTTTCCATTATTTTTTTTCATCAATGCTTTCTGTACAACAGTATAATCGTTTGATGCATTCCAGAACAGGTATCCATAAACATTGGTATCGATACATGCCTGTATCTGAGCAAGGATATAGTTTTCATCATAATTGCTTACCCGCCATTTGAAAGCCTGCAGCCATGGGCGTATCAATGTAGTGGGAACTATCGCCTTGATTTTTTTATTTCCATTTGCCACAAAGTAGTAGGGCTCATCCCCTGGATTTGCAAATCCATCAAAATTGTCATTAAAGTGCGAAGGATAGAGCATTGGTGAGATTACATCGCAATGGTTAGAAAGCAATGCAATATTTTGTCCTAATTTTTTTATATCATCATCTTTTTGCCATGCTGTTACACCAAAAATATCAATAGATACTGCCGTGTTAAGCGTATGCAATTCATGGGTTGCTTTTGCTAAAAATGCAGTTATCGTTTCAATCTTAGATTTTTTGCCAGTTTCATACGCATACTGTGCATCAGATAAATCACCAGCCGTTGGAAAACGCAGGTAATCAAATTGCACCTCATCAGCGCCTAATTTTGCAACCTCACATGCCAGAGCAATGTTATAGTCCCATACGCTTTGCTTTGTAGGGTCAACCCACAATTCTTTTGAACTATCGTTCCACACTCTGCCTGTTTTTTTTGATTTTATGGCCATATCAGGACTTTTTGTAGCCAGCAGATGATCACGAAATACTGCTATCCGGGCAATTGCATAGATGTCCAGCTCTTTGAATCCTCTGATAAGGGTTGCGATATCATCAACAGGGCGCTTTGCATGGGTGTTAAGCTCAACCACCATAGGGACATGGCTTTTATAATTTATAATGCCGTTTACATCCTTTACATCAAATACCACGCTGTTTATGCCGGCCTGCTTTAAGGTAACTAACTGTCGCATCATCTTTTGACTTGATAAACTTGAGCCTGAATAGTATACCCCTTTCACAAAGGGTATCTGCGTCATGGTTTTTTTTATAAGGTCAATGCTTATATATGGCAGAGAATAGGGAATTACCAGAACGGTGCCGGCAGGGACTGTATCGGTAGATAGTGCATTGATATTTTTTATACTGTTTTGTAGATGATATAACTTATAATAGTAGGTATACCCAATCATTGTATTTGCAATTGCAGCTATTGACTCTTCCTGAGTGGTTTTATAAAAAAGCAGATTCCCGCAATGAAATATATTGGTTGCACTTTTTTGATATGGACGTTTATAGTACAATGTTTTTGCAGGGTAGATGATTGAAATGGTATCGGGTGTGATAAGCAACTCTTTTATCTGTAAAAAGTAGCCTTTAAAAAGATTTACTGTAGTTTCAATCCTGCTCCACTGGAGGATGACAAGAATAATGCATAAAACAATAATAACAAGCTTGACGATTTTTCCCATATATGCCATACTAATAACAAGATATTTTTTCATTTTAACAGCCAAATGTATCACAATGTAAAAGTGTGTAAATAAATTCAACTTAAAAAATGTAAACCATGCTGTCAGTAATTAAAAAAAATTTTTTTAGTATAATCGTAAAAATTAATGCAATGGTAAATGGTTTTAATGATTTTCAACGCTATATGAAAAGTATTGTGCTGTCATTCCGCTCATTACGGTATCTAAAGATACGCTCGTTGTACACTATTGTCATCAATCAGGTAAAATTTACCGGTATTGATGCTCTGCCGCTTGTATCATGGATAGCGCTGTTGTTGGGAGGAACGGTTATTATACAGGCTAACACCAATTTCCCTAAATATGGTATTGAAAGCTTTATTGGGAATTTGCTTGTTATCATCATAGCGCGCGAACTGGGACCGCTGGTTACGGCGTTGATTGTTGTTGCCCGCTCTGGTTCAGCAATTGCGGCTGAGATAGCAACGCAGGTGCAAAACAGGGAAATATTTTCTCTGGAGCTTATGGGCATCGATACGCGCATGTACATTATTTTACCGCGCATTGTTGCTTCGTTTACGGCTATCTTTACGCTCATCATCATATTTGATGTCATAGCATTTTTTGGTGGTTACTTCATAGCCCTTACCACGGTGTATATCCCGGTTGAAACATTTATTCAGACACTGCTTGATGCATTTACCTTCAATGATTTACTGGTAACTATCACCAAGAGCATCATTTATGGTATTTTAATTCCGCTGATATGTTGCTATTATGGTTTGAAGCCACGCTCAAGTTTTGAGATTCCCATATATGTTTCTAAGGCTGTTATCCGTACATTGCTTGTCATTTTTATTATTAATGCTATGATATCGGTGTTGTTTTATTTTTAAAAGCAACAAATTGTTTTGTTCGATAGTTATGGTAATGAGCTGGGTTGCAGATGAATGATGCAACAGGCGTTGAAGAATTTATTGCACTATGTTTGATGAGAATACCATGAAATGTGATGAAACAAAGCAACTGATTGAAGTGAACCATGTCACCATAGAAGGAAGCAAACAGAGCCTCCATGATGTGTCGTTTACACTATGCCTTGGTGAAGATGTCATTTTTTTTGGTGCCGAAAACAGTGGCATTGATTTTATATGCCCACTGTTAGCTCATGCCGTTGATAACTATACCGGTGATGTTTTATATAAAGGTCAGGATATTAAAACCATGGATTTTGTTGAGGTTCATAACTTCAGGAAGATATCTGGCTATTTACAACGGGGGTATGCCTTGATAAGCAATATGACGGTGTATGAAAATATTGCCCTGCCGCTTCGCTACCATACTGATATGCCAGATTCTGAAATTCATGAACTGGTTGATTCGCTCATTAACTATATGCACCTGTCGCATTGCAGAGATGTACGCCCTGTTATGCTCACTCAGTCTGAAATGTTGCGTACTGCTTATGCCAGGGCTATTGCTCTAAATCCTGATATGTTGCTGGTGGAGCACCCCCTTGAAGGACAGTGTTTATGGAATGCACAGATCTTTCTTTCGGCATTGCAAAACAGGGCTTTTACTGAAAATAAAACAGTGATAGTTGTTACCTATCAGCCTTCAGAGTATATTGATATTGCTACAAGGCTTATCATGCTTCATGATGGAAGGGTTGTATTTGATGGTTCAAAAGATGAGTTTGAAAAAACCGATAATGACTATATTAAACAATATGTTGCCCTTTCACCTTATGGTCCAATGACTTTGCGGTAGGAGTAAATGTATGAAACTGGAAAAAAATGAGATACGCGTTGCAATTTTTATTTTATTACCGCTTGTTATTTTACTTGTGGTTATTGTGCTCAAACTGGGCTATTCATTTGCAACCTCAACGATTGATGTATACATGAAGGTTGATAATATATCGTCCATAAAGAATGGAACACAGGTAAAGATAAAAGGATATACGGTGGGGAGGGTTGTTGATATTATACCGGTATACAAACCCACCTTACATTTTTTAGCGCTTATGCGGATAAAGAAAGAGATTGATCTTTATGAAGATTGCTCTGCTATTATCATGAATCAAAATATTATTGGTGACACCATCATTGAAATACGCAATCCCGTAAGGAAGGTGAGATTATTGCAATCGGGTGCAGTTGTTGAAGGTGTGGAATATGTAAGCCTTGATACTATCGTACAGGATGTTCATCAGCTTTTAGCTACTCTTACCAGTACCGTTGGAGTAATCCAGGATATTTCCATGGAGAGCAGAGGCAATATCCGTAGTTTAGTTGCAAACCTTTCAAAAAGTGTTGAAACAATAAGCTCGGTATTGCAGGACTCGCAGAAGGATATGCTGTCCATTATGGCTTCATTTAGAGAAACGGCAAAAACTATGAATGAGATTTCAATTGAGCTTAAAAAGCACCCTATTAAATTTTTATTTAAGAGCGAGTAATACTGTACATGCCATTTTTTTCTGTTGTTATTCCTGTATACAATAGAGCACATACTATAACAAAAGCTGTCGAATCTGTACTGGGTCAGAGCCTTGCTGATTATGAATGCATAGTGGTGGATGATGGCTCAACGGATACCACCTGTAAGGAGCTATCGCCCTATAGAAAAAAAATAACCTATATCCCCATCCCTCATGGTGGGGTAAGCACAGCACGCAATGCTGGCATAGCAGCTTCACGTGGGCAATGGATAGCATTCCTTGATTCAGATGATGTGTGGCAATCAAAAAAACTTGAGGCTCATTTCAACTATATACAGCTTCACCCTGACATGATGATACATCAAACTGATGAGTCATGGATCAGGCGCGGTAAACGTGTTAACCCCATGAAGAAGCACCAGAAGAAAGAAGGCTATATTTTTAACGAGTCATTGCATTTGTGTCTTATCAGCCCTTCTGCTGTTGTTGTACACAGAAGTTTATTTGATACTGTTGGGCTGTTTGATGAAAAGCTTCCGGTATGTGAGGATTATGATCTGTGGTTGCGGATAACATGGCACTATCGTGCAGGGTTTATTCCTGATAAGCTGATAGTAAAATATGGAGGGCATGCCGATCAGCTATCATCACAATACTGGGGGATGGACAGGTTCAGGGTATATGCTATCTGTAAATTGCTGGCATGCTATGGTAGCAAACTGCAAGCGCCACAGTACACGATGGCGGTGGAGGTTGCTCTTTCAAAATGTCGTATTTTGCTTCATGGTGCAAACAAGCATTCCAATGTTGCCCTGGCACAAAAGGTTACACGGGTAATAGAATGGCTTACTGCTGATAGGCAAAGCATGCAAGCATTTCCTGACCTTGTAGAAGGATAAGATTATTTGAGATAATACTGTAGAGGAATGGTTCCTCAAAAAATTCGCGTGAATATAGTTTCCCTTTGTTCCAATCCCAGATATACCAGACGCTGCCGCCTGTTGCAGCAGGGTAGGTTATGGTAAATATATCATCGGTATTATTTATCTGTGATTGACCATATCGCTTTTTTACTACTGGATATTCAGTAACATCCTTATCCTTAATGTCTACTGCCAGTAACGAATGCATATCAAGAAAAAGAGCATGCCCTGATGAATTGACTGCCAGCGCTGTTTTTACATGGTGGATGGTCGATAGCTCATGTAACCATGTTTTTTGTCTGGCGATATTAATACATAGCAGTGAATCCTTGTTGCTGTCACCACAGTGGACAATGGCAAACTGTCCGGTACTATCAATGGCAATACCCTTTACAATAGTGCCTTGTGGTGATTGTCCTGCATAGATGCTCTGACCCCTGTTATTGACAATATAAAATCTGCCATCAATAAATCCAATGCCGGCAAAGCCGCCTTGTGGTGAAAATGCAACAGCGGTACAGAACTGCCCATTTAATTGTGTATTAGCATAGATATTCCCGTTGAAATCGGCTATACGTGCCGAACTTCCGTCAGCGGTAAGCAGTACAATGATTGAACCATCCGGCGCACTGTAGGGATACTCCGCTGACGCAATCTTCCAGAATATTTCGTTGGTGGCATTGTACATGGTTATGTCATTGCCAACCTTTTTATAGCTTATGTAAAAGTTGCCATCAATGGTTGGTTTGATAAAATTATCACCGCCGGCGATAAAACGTTTCAACGCACCGCTTGCATCAAGATGGTAGTAGCCGCTATCGGTTGTTATTGCAAAGGAAAGTTTATCAATTTTTGTACTGGAAGGTTCAATCGTTTGAATCTTGTGCAACGCACCATGCCACAGCGGTTGCAGCACAAAACCTGTGTGAGTGTCAAAAACAGGAATAAATGCCAATAAAATTCCAGCAAGTAAGCCTGTCATTACATATCGCATAGCGTTTATTAATCCGTTAAAAAGCTTTTTAATTTTTGACTGCGTGATGGAAGACGCAATTTACGTATTGCTTTCTTTTCAATCTGTCGTATGCGCTCTTTTGATAGCTTAAAGCGCTCACCAATTTGCTGTAATGACAATGGTTCATCGCCATCAAGTCCATACCTCAGTTTCAGTATTTCACGCTCTGAAGGAGTTAAGGTGTTAAGCACCTCATTCAAAGCTTCTTGCAATGATTCATCAAAAATCTTTTTATCGGGTGACTCTACGTTTAAATCTTCTACCAGCCCTAAAACAGTATTATCTTCAGAATTTCCTATAGTTGCATCAAGTGATACAAAATCCTGGGTAATGTTACGCAGGTGATTGATCTCATCATTATCCATATCCAGCTCTTCAGCTATTTCAGCAGGGCTTGGCTCTCTTCCCAGTTTGCTTTCTAATGTTTTTTGAACCCTGTCAATTTTCTGGATATCCGCCGTTCGGTTAAGAGGCAGCCGTATTAACGATGTTTTTTGTGATATAGCAAGCAGTATAGCCTGCCGTATCCACCATACAGCATACGAGATAAAATGGTATCCTCTGTCGGGATCAAATCGCTCAGCTGCCTTAATAAGCCCCATATTCCCTTCATTGATAAGGTCAAGTAATGATATTCCGCTTGTTTGATATTTTTTTGCGATAGATACTACAAATCGTAGATTTGCTTTGATCAATTCTTCTTTGGCTTTATGGTCTCCAGCGCGGGCACGACGCGCTAGCGTATCTTCATCTTCACGAGAAAGAAGCGGAATCTTATTTATTTGATCCAGATACCACGATATCGATGAATCGGTAAAATCATCAAAATTGGTTTTTATTATATCACTATCATTTTGAAATTGCTTTTTTTGCTTGCTGTGTTTTGCTGTTTTCTCATGATATACATGCTTTTCCTTTGCTTCGGTCCTTTTAGCTGGTGGTGAAGCTTTGGGTTGAGCAGTATCCTGCGATTTCATTTTTTTTGGCATACCATCCCTTACATTGTGCAAATTAAATGGTTTACTTAATGTTAGTACAATAATAAAATTGGCAGCAGATTTTTACAATCTAAAAAAAGGAATTAATGTTCCCTGAAATGTGTAAAATTTTTTACTATAAGGCATACTATAAGACAAATTCCAGAATAAAGAGCAATGCAAAATACAACAATGTTGTGTCATAATGAGTACAACCGGTAAAGTGACTGTAACACACAAAACAAAACAGGATGCATGTATGAAGCACTATGCCCATATATAGCACCATGAACAAAAAGTCATCCAAAAAAATGATGTATGCATCAAAAAAGTATCTGGTCAGGGCAATGACACGAAAATAAGGCAGACATCATTCAAGTATTGGGAAAGGATAACCATGGTATGGCTTCTCCAGAAATAGAATTATTTCTCAATGTAATTCCGGGCTTAACCCGGAATCTATATAATTATACGAAGTCCTGAATCAGACTTCAGAATGACAGTCGCAAAATATTTTTATTCCCTATGGATGCAGGAATCCATTATGGACCCCAATGAAAAAAATGGCAATAATATAAAACAGGAAGAATAGAGAGGAATGATTGAGAATAATAAATTGAGTTCGCATAAGCGGTGAAAACAAAAACATGTTTATCGTAAAAAGCATTGTAACTATGAACAAGAATGTCAGGCTTTGTAGTAAGGAAACCACTACCATAAAATAATTAGCAGTAATACATACTGTGATACTCATTATAAGGAACTATCGAACATAATAAAATAGTCAATAATTTGTTCATTTCCTTTGGTCAACTTTATTTTATACAGTGCATCTTTAATATAGGTTTGTGTAAAAATTGCATCAAGCTCTTGTTTATCCTTAACCTTCTTGTTTTGTAATTCATCAAAGAAATATTCCGGGGCGCCATCCATCTTTAGATAACCTTTTAAACCCTGTTCAAACTTTTTAGTTGTTATGCTATAGCGTTTTTCATCAAGGGTAATTTTGTCGATAGTTCCTTTATAGTAACTTATCGTGCAAACAATTTTAAAGCTAAAAGCATCACCAGTTATCTGCAGTCCAGTTAACATTTTATTAGTATAAGTGTATTGTATTCGTACAAATGTTGTTTTTGCCTGTTTGATGCTTGCAGGCTTGTTGAATGAAATATCAACCCGTTTTAGATCATTTGTGGGTAGATAGTTCAAGATATGAGTGGATTGATAGAGGATTGTATCACTTTCGGGTAACGACGATGAGATAGTATAACTGCTTAATAATTTTCCTCGATACTGCAGTTGAATTGTAACAATTGGTGTATTTTTATTGGGTATATATTTGTTGATGCTGCTAATCCTGTTAGTTGCATCGTAGTTAACAATATACCACCCTGTAATTGTTTTTTTGTCTCTAAGTATAATCTTTACAATTTTACTGTCTTCATAAATTTTTTCAACTGGCATATAGGAAGCACAGCACAGCAAAAATACCATGCAGAATAGTACTATTCCCAATTTTTTATTTGACAGAATTGCTATCATGATCCCATTGCATTAGTGGTTTACAATATTTTAAGGATTATTGGCAATGATGTATAAAAATGCAATAATTTTTTTATTATTTAAGCTATTAATTTCAATTTATTAATGACATGAGAAATAGGTATTGATTATAATACTTTATTACCGGTGATTGTAATTTATTTTTAATTGAAAAGGATTATTGATACTATGATACAGTATATACTGCGCAATGCTATAATGATATTTGAAGAGATTTTTAAAAATATCTGGAAAGCTTTACT
>JAKPOE010000108.1 GCA_029548025.1 Spirochaetota bacterium | reverse complement strand
GATGTAGGTCCATGTATGTTAGGGATGCATTCGCCGTATGAGGTTACCTCAAAGGTGGATATTTACTGCGCCTATCGTATCTATAAAGCTTTCTTTGAAGATGATACTTTCAAGCTCTGACCCCTTTTTTACACCCACTGTGCAATGGAGTAGCGCTTGCGGTATGCTTCCTCATACTGTAAAAAACGTCTGACCCGTTCGCTGAAACTGTTCCCCAGCTGCAGAAAGTACTCATGATGGTCTATTTTTACCCCAACATCGGCACCCTCCTGTACATAAGATTGTATACTGCTGTAGCGATACTTGACAGGACTATCGCATTTGCGCTTCCGTACCGGATTGAACGCTATGTACCACAGCAACCACAACAAATAATGAAACGCATCATGGGCAAACTGTACAATGATATCCTTATAGCGTTCATTCCAGAATGGCCCGGTCCTGCCGGTTATTTTATTATACATCTCGGCAAACCGTGCCTTGATATACTGAACAATGCGTGCTATGGGCGCTCCTGTGCTGGTTGTGTGGATAACGATATGGATGTGATTGTCCATGATGCAGTAGGCTATCAGCTTAAAGTCATATTTTTGTTTTGTTCTGTTCAATATGTCGACAAAACAGGCTTTAAAGTACTCCTCCTGCATCATATCCCGCCACTCGATACAGCGGCTCATGATGTGGTAGGTATGCTCGGGCAGTTGTACGCGCAATTTCCGTGCCATTGGTATTCCTCCGTATTTTTATTATAATGTAAATCCCTACTATACATAACGCCGGAGATAAAAAAAATTAAAAAGAATTGAGCATTTTTTTATACTTTTATGATTTTTTTAAAAAAAACACTAAGTATATGGGGTCAGAGCATTAATACCCCCTCTTATCCCCCTTTGAACGAAAGGGGGGAATTGTATGGAGAAATTCAATCTTTGATTAATTATACATATGCTAAAATCTACATCTCTTCCTTTTTGTGAGACGAAACATTATAAATTATTTATATAACCCATAATATCATACAAATAATCAGCAACAAACATCTAACAATGCATATCTTGCATTGTACAGGAAATAATGGGGTCAGAGCATATGTTCTGTATCTGCGATGTTCTGTGTCTGCGTAAGTACATACATATCACATTGAAAATTGGATTACACATGAAAAAATAAGAAAGAAATTGGGGCCAGAGCCTTATAAAAAATTATTAGTTGATTTCTTTATATGGATATATTTTATATAACCATATTATATTGAGGAGAAAAATTTAATGAAAGTAAAATTCTGGGGCGTTCGAGGTTCAATCCCAACTCCATTAAATTCAGATGTAATAAGAGACAAAATAAAACAGGCATTACAATTAGCTTCACCAAAAGATATCTCCAATGAAGAATCTATCGATACATTCCTTGATACATTGCCCATATCAATAGTTGGCACCTATGGAGGTAATACAACAACACTGGAAGTTCGCACCTCTACTGATGATTTAATTATTGTTGATTGCGGTACAGGAATAAAACAATTAGGACATGAATTATTAAAGACTGAATTTGGTAATGGTAAAGGTTTTGCAACAATATTACTTACTCATACCCACTGGGATCATATACAGGGTTTTCCATTTTTTGCCCCTTTTTATGTTAAAGGCAACCGATTCAATATTTATTCACCATATAATGATATTAAAGAACGAATTGAATATCAGCAGGTCTATACCCATTTCCCAATTAATTTAGAATATATGCTTGCTCAGAAAGAATTTTTTACAATTGATAAGGAAAGTGAAATATATATTAACGATGTCAAAATCAAAAATCAAAGCATGCGGCATCCAGGTGGTTCATTTGGGTTCAGGTTTGAAGAAAATGGCAAATCATTTGTTTTTACAAGTGATTGCGAGTTCAATATTGATGAAATTGATAAGATAGATACATATAAAAATTTCTTTGAAAATGCGGATGTATGTGTATTTGACACGCAGTATACATTTGAAGAATCAATAAATAAAATAGATTGGGGACATTCATCTGCTTCTATTGCAATAGATATTGCCAGCATGTTTAACATCAAGCGATTAATTCTATTCCACCATGAACCTGATTATAATGATCAAAAGCTTGATACTGTTCTATCAAATGCAAAACTCTACATGGGAATTAATCCTGATCGAAGAGGCAATTTAACAATAAATATCGCACGCGAAGGAATGGAAATTGAAATATAATCAATCAGCATTTTGTAAACGTTCAATATCCTCTACTTTACCAATAACTATCATAACCGAATTTTCCAGTATGACATCATCTGCTGTTGGCGCAATTTTAATTTGAACATTTTTTTCGCTTACATCATTATAATTTCCATTTGGAAAATATTTTAAGCCTATTACCTGGCATCCATATCGGGTACTTAATTTCAAATCCTTCAATGATTTGTTTATAAAGGTTTTTGGAGGTATAACTTCCAGAATTCCATATTCATCAGTAATAGGAAGATAATCCATTGCATTTTTTAGTGCTAATTTGTTAGCAAGCCTTATTGCCATATCTCGCTCAGGAAAAACCACCGTATCAACACCAATAAGTGATAATATTTTTCCATGGTCTTCCGAGATAGCTCTTACAATAATTTTTTTGATGCCAATCTCTTTAAGATATAAGGCAATCAATATGCTTGCCGCCATATCCTGTCCTATACTTATAATAGAACCATCAAAATCACTTATTGCCAATGATTCTAAAACTTCCCTGTCTGAAGCATCGCCAATAATTGCATGACTTATAGAATCTTTGGCTCGCTGGACCAGATCTTTATTAACATCCATCCCCAATACTTCGCATCCATTTTCTTCTAATGAACGAGCAATATTAAACCCAAAATTCCCAAGTCCTATTACAAAATATTTTTTCATATTTAACTACCCTATCATTACATGATCTTCTGCATATCGGATATTAATCGTTTTTCTATGTGATGTCAATGCCGAAATCAATGTCAATGGTCCCAACCGTCCTGCATACATAACAATACACAAAATAATCCGTTCAATAGGTAAAGTTTTGGGAGTGAAATCCATCGACAGCCCAACTGTACCAAATGCCGAAGTAACCTCAAATAAAGATGCAAGAAATTCAGGTATTGGCAATGTAGGTATTAAGACAAGAATAAACGTAGTACAAAAAATAAAAATTCCCGATACAATGACCAGCGTTGTAGCCCTTTCAATATTATCATATGACAAAGCTCTTTCCCCTATAACTATCTGTTTAAGCCCTTTTAAACGGGATATAAGATATATGTATAATACAGCCACAGTACTTGTTTTCACACCGCCAGCTATAGAACCGGGCGAGCCACCAATAAACATCAATACTATTAACATCAAGCATGTGCCTTCCTGCAAAGCACCAATATCTACTGTATTGAAACCCGCTGTTCGGGCCGTTACCGATTGAAAAAACGATGCTAACAATTTTTCTTTTAACGGCATGGTTTTCAGTATGCCATCGTATTCTATTACAAGAAACAGCACCATACCACTAAATATCAAAATAGCTGTCACTATCAATACCAGTCTTGAATGAATAGTCAGAGCTTTCCAGAGTTTCTTTAGCTTGAATGTTTTGTTGGAAAATAACTCGCTCAACGTTAAAAATCCAAGCCCACCTAAAATAATATCCAGACCTATACTGATAATGACAACGGTATTACCATTGTAATCCATAAGATTACTGGAAAACGTGGAAAAACCAGCATTGCAAAAAGCAGAAACAGAATGAAATATAGAATGCCAGATAGCAACACGAAATGGGAACTGCTGAATAAATTGAGTAAACAGTATAAAAGCTATACATGCCTCGATGCTAAATGTATAGATGACAATCCTTGTTAAAACATGGCGAACAGGAAGTTTTGATACATCGCTATACATGTTTTGCAAGGTAAAACGCCATTTAATGGATATGCTACTACCTATTAAGGAAAGTAAAGCAACTGAAAATGTCATTATGCCCAAACCACCTAACTGGATAAGCAACAAGATGACTACCTGTCCAATAAAGGTGAAATCCTTAGCAGTATCTAAAACCACTAAGCCAGTAACGCAAACTGCTGATGTTGAAGTAAATAATGCATCGATAAATGTGATGCCGTGAGTTGTGCAAACAGGAAGGCATAAAAGAAAAGCACCGGAAAATATTACGATAACAAAGCTTAAAAGGACCTTCTCAATTGGCGATAGATATTCTTGTAACTTTTTCATAGCACTATAAATTGGGGTATACGCCTGTATACCCCAATTACTGTGGGCGCTAGAGGATTTGAACCTCTGACCCTCTGCTTGTAAGGCAGATGCTCTCCCAGCTGAGCTAAGCGCCCCTATTCAATAGCAGTGTTTTTACTGGACTTAAAGTCAATAACATACTTTGACGGTACTACCACTTCCCGCTGAGCAATTGGTGAAAACACCTTGCGCTCCGCCTTTCTGATCCTTGTAAAAACGCCAAACCCCTTAATAGTAACCTTCTCGCCATTTTGAACCGATTGCACTATTTCTTCCACAAAACCATCAACAATTTGCTGTACTACATCACGGGGGATTTCATGCTTAATATGCAATCTGGTAATTATTTCGTGCTTGGTCAAAAATTACCCTCTGCGTCATTGTGATACAGCATTAACGCTATTAACCTTCTTTGCTAATCGTGACTTTTTGCGTGCTGCGGTTTTCCAGTGAAGTATATCCTTACCTGCTGCTGCATCAATTTTTTTAACAAATTCTTTAAACAACACCTGTGCAGTTTCATTTGAATTGTTTTCAAGGCTTTTGCGCACTTTCTTTTCAGCAGTTCTGACAGATGATTTAATCTTAGAATTTTTTTGCCTTCTTTTTTCGTTTTGTCTATTCCGTTTCTCAGCTGATTTTATATTAGCCAATGTAACACCCTCATATGTAAAAAGTATAATTTAAGATTATCAATTATATTGAAGATTCAATGAA
>JAKPOE010000267.1 GCA_029548025.1 Spirochaetota bacterium | reverse complement strand
AACAAAAAGTTTATCACAGGAACTATCGCCAAAAGCAAGTCCACAACTATAGTTTTTAAAAAGTGTAACATTGGATAAGAATAAACCTTCAGCGTTTAGTATGGTGTCGTACTGTAAAGCCTGTGCAAGCGATAGTCCTTTTAATTTTGCAATTGCCTCTTTTATTGTCCATAGTGAAATAAACCGTTTGGTTTTATTCAACAGCCAGCGATTTACCAATTGCTGTTCAGCTATGGAGAAATAGCGATGAATAATTTTATTGCGATAGAAAGCATGACGTACGGTTGATTCAATGTCAATGCCATGAGGCTTTTGGAATATGCTGATAGCGATAGCATTGTCAGTGTGGGACAGGGATAGCCAGTACTGTTTGTTATCAATGACGATAGTATTGCCGTTCACTGCATGGTGCGCGGTTCCCGATAACAATTGCAAAAAGGCTTTTGTGGCAGTTTTGCTTATTATTATTTCGGCTCTGCGATTAGGTGATAAGCACTGTTGCAGCTTATGAGCATCTTCAGCATCAAGAAAAAAATGATATGCATCGTGATGCTGTATCACGAAATTTTTATTGTATTGCACAAAGAAACAATGTAATGGTAAACTGTCCATACTTATACTGGTAATAAAAAAATTGTGGTTATAATAACAAACAGATAATTTTTTTTCAATATTTTTTGGTATATTTATTAAATATGAACATGCAGGTGAGGATTGTTTTTTAAGCACAGTATGTTGTAACAAGTTTTGTTACCGATAGTACCTTTAAAGAACAATTCCACTCAGGATGAAAATTTCAGGAGAATCTATGCGAAGAACAAAGATTGTATGTACGCTGGGACCAACAAGTGAAGAAAAAGAGGTTATTGTAAACCTTGTCCGTGCAGGGATGAATGTTGCAAGGTTAAACATGTCACATTCCACCCATCAGATGCATGAAAAAAGTATTGCACTGATCAGGGAAATAGCAAATGAGCTGAACACGCCTATCGGGATACTGGCTGATTTGCAGGGGCCAAAAATACGAGTTGGCACATTAAAAGAAAAGGTAATCCTGGAGCCAGGACAGCAGTTTATCTTAACAACGCGTGATGTCCCTGGCAATGCAATAGCAGTTAGTGTTTCGTTAAAAGAACTCCCCGAATCGGTACATAAAGGGCAGGTCATACTTCTTGATGATGGTTTGCTTGAACTGGTTGTTGATGAGGTTGAAAACACTGATATCTATACTACAGTTGTCCGTGGTGGTGAGCTAAAAGATCATAAGGGGATTAATTTGCCCAATGCATCAATAAAAACAAGCTCAATAACTCAAAAGGATATCAGTGATCTGGAGTTTGTAATAAAGCATGATGTAGATATGGTTGCCTTGTCATTTGTGCGCACTGCACAGGATGTTGTTCAACTCAGAAGCATTATGGAAGAATTTGGAGGATCAATACCCATTATATCAAAGATTGAAAAGCATGAAGCAGTTACCAATATAGATGATATTATTGCTGCATCGTATGGTATCATGGTTGCGCGTGGCGATCTGGGTATTGAAATCCCCATAGAGCAGGTGCCCATAGTTCAGAAGATGATCATTGAAAAATGCAATCAACAGGCAAAACCGGTAATAACTGCTACCCAGATGCTGGATTCCATGATACGCAATCCCATACCAACACGAGCAGAAGCAACTGATGTGGCAAATGCTGTTTTTGATGGGACAGATGCGTTGATGCTTTCCGGGGAAACTGCTTTTGGACAGTATCCTGTTGATGCAGCAGCAACAATGGCAAAGATTGCTCAATATGCTGAAGACTCCATTATGTACAAAGCTACAATGGAAGAAAGAAAGATATATACACGCGCGATCATTACAGATGCCATTGCCTTATCAGCATCAGAATCAGCAAAAACGCTGGGAGCAGATTGTATAATTACTGCCACGCAATCAGGGTATACTGCTCGAAAGATATCCAAATACAAACCTCAGATACCGGTTATAGCGGTAACAACAAACCAAAAAGTGGTGAATCAGTTATCGTTGTCGTATGGAGTTGTTCCGGTGCAGATTAAACACTGTGAAGATATCAATACACTTGTTGATGAAGCTCTTAATACATGTAAACAAAAAGAGCTTATTCATAATGGGGATTTGCTGATTATAACTGCGGGTATTTTAGCGGGAGTAACCGGTGGGACAAATGTATTGCGAGTGTATCTTGTTGCAAATGAAATAGCTCGTGGTATTGGCTATGGTGATACCGTGGTAAAAGGATATATACGAAAAAAAACTGTATCAGGAGAGCTATCGCACAATGGTATCATCATAACCGATGATATTGAGCAGTTAAAAAGATCACCATTGCCGTTAGCGGTTATTACCAGCCAGAGTACTATAGCATCACCCATTATTCATTTTTGTCGGGAACATGGCATCCCGGTGATAGGTGGAATTGCTATAGATACGCTACCATGTACTGATGGTGATGATGTTACGCTTGATATTTTACGAGGTACTATCTATCGTGGCAATGTTCATTTACCCTTTTAAGTAGAAATGTATGGAAGACATTGAAAAACATGAAACGGTGTATTCGGTAAGCGATATTACCGGCATTATAAAACAGCTGGTTGCATCAGCGCCTGAGCTCAATGGTGTATGGATAAAAGGTGAGATTTCAAATCTTACTTATCATTCATCGGGGCACATCTACTTTTCGTTGAAGGATGAAGGTGCAGTGATTCAGGCAGCTTTTTTTAAATATTCCAATAAAAATTTAGACTTTAGATTAGAAGAAGGGATGAGCGTTGTTGTTTTTGGTGGTGTGACAGTATTTGAAAAGCGAGGGCAGTATCAATTTATAGTATATAAAATGAGAAAGGAAGGACTTGGAGAGCTTTTGCAGCGCATTGAAAAGCTAAAGGAAAAATTATATAAAGAAGGATTGTTTGATCCCCGGCGGAAAAAACCATTACCACAACTTCCCAGACGCATTGGAATTGTAACCTCGCCAACGGGAGCTGCAATCCGCGATATTATCAAGGTTGCGATGAGGCGCTTCCCTAACCTTGAAATTGTCATTGCTCCGGCTAAGGTTCAGGGAGAGGGAGCCGCCGAATCTATTGTTGCAGGTATACAGGAGTTGAACAAACCCGTGTGGGGTATTGACGTTATCATTGCAGGAAGGGGTGGCGGTTCATTTGAAGATTTGATGGCATTCAATGAAGAGAAGGTTGTGCGTGCGTTTGCAGCATCAAAGCTTCCCATCATCTCGGCAGTTGGGCATCAGATTGATAGCCCGCTGAGCGACCTTGCTGCGGATGTTGCGGCAACAACCCCTTCGGCAGCAGCAGAGCTTGCTGTTCCGGTGAAGGATGATATCCAGAATACTATCGAACAAATTATAGGAAAGATGACCAAGCGAATGATGATGGTATTACAAACATTTAATAACCGAATTGCGCTGGCATTGCAATATCGTGCGTTTCAAAATCCCATGAGTATGCTGGAGCAGCATGAGCTTGCGCTGTCTGATATTGAGAACAGGATTTCATTGTCAATCCATAAGCGCCTGTACGATGCAAGGGAATCATTAAACAGGATAAAGGATCTGCATCTGCTTGTAAAAAATAGATTGCAAAACTATAAGCATGTATTTATGATGAATGCAAGCAAGGTTGAGCACCTATCACCGGTGGCGGTTTTAAAGCGCGGCTATTCCATTACCCTGAAAGGCAATACCAGTGTAGCCTCAGTTCAAGGGATACGGCAGGGGGATGAGGTAAAGGTCATTGTATACGATGGTTCTATGAACTGTGAGGTACAATCAACATCAAACGAGGTGAATTTTGGAAAAAAAAGCTAAAAAGCCAACATTTGAAGAGGCGCTGGAGGAGCTTGAAACAATAGCCCAAAAGTTAGAATCGGGCGAATTAACCCTTGATGAATCCATACAGTATTATGAAAAAGGTGTTGCGCTGGCAAAATTTTGCCACCAGAAATTAGAAGAAGCTGAGCGAAAGATAGAGATTTTGCAAAAACAGCCCGATGGAAGCATACAAAAAAAATCAATAAAGGTAAAAGAAGACACGGGAGAGATAGAGGATGATGAGGATGTTCAGGGGTCATTATTGTAGAGTATTGGTACGGTGTTTATTCATAATAGTACTGGTGATAGTATCGTGTGGGAAAACGCCGCCATTGCAATTTTGTGAAGGGGTTACCGATGAAGGTACGCCGGTCAACTGCGGCAGCCAGTTTACCACCGGTGATATGACATTGTATGTTACTGCAAAGGAAGCTTTTGGCAGCACCACCGCTACCGTTGTTATATATGAAAAAAAACACTATAGTCAGCCCGAATATACCCGATTTGATTATACAATCAATCCTGATGTATCCAGCACCATTATCCCGCTTTCGCTATATGCAGAAGGCACCTATATTGTTACAGTGATAGTTGGTGACAAAGAGATAGCTTCAGGAACTATCAGCATTGTTGATACTTATTGATGATGACCTTTTTGCGATTTACGCTTTTTCTCTTCTATAATTTGATGCAGTATAAGCAAGGTAGCACCTATGACTATCGATGAATCAGCAACATTAAAGGCAGGCCAGCGAAAGACAGCATCATCACCAATATAGATAAAATCAACAACGCCAGGTTTGCCGGTAATTCTGTCCAGGAT
>JAKPOE010000092.1 GCA_029548025.1 Spirochaetota bacterium | reverse complement strand
CAATCCTCGTCAGGATTTGTGTGTCCTAAAATAAGGAATGCACTGCGGTTAACCATCTCATTAATGATTGCATCAATGCAGTCATTTTTTTGTTTTGCTGTTGTAAAAGCTTTTTTAGGCATAGGTATTTTTTATAATTTTTAATGGCGCTGATCATAATACAATCTTATGAAAATGTCAACAGCATATTTTTTTATTTTTTCCAGTACTTGACTCAGGGTTGATTATTGGTTATTTTTTAAAGGTAAGGTTTTATTACATTTTCAATATCCTATTGAGTATTATTGCTTTTTTATGAATCCTATTTTCAGGAGGTACAATGAATTTTGATATTAAGCGATTTTTACTTGCCATAACGTCTTTGATTATTTTCTTTATTTTTGCTATGCTTTTTTGTTAATGTGTACAATCGGTTTTTACTCAATGAGTACCCTATAAAGTGACGATATAGTAAACAATTATGAAAAAAACACCCATCCACATCATAGTCATTTTCATAGCAATTGGATTAACTGTACCTTTTTCATTTGCTCTACAAAAAGATGACGATACTCCTTACAAAAAAGGCGTGAAATATTTTTACCAGCAAAAATTTGAGATTGCAGAACTTCTGTTCCAGGAGGAGTTGAAAAATAATCCTGAAAATGCGCTTGCCTATTCATATTTAGGCGATATCTTTTTATATAAGAAGCGCTATGATGGTGCGTTGCAGCTTTATATAAAAGCGCTGGAATTAAATCCTAAAAGTGCTGAGGATGCATTTCGTATAGGGCAGGTATTTTATTACAAAAAACAGCCTGAAGAGTCTATCAATTATTTTCAAAAAGCCTTTAGCCTTAATCCTCAACTAAAATTTGCCTATTATCACATAGGGCTTACCTATCTTATGCTGTTGCGGGACAAGGAAAAAACAATTGAGTCATGGGAAAAATTTTTGGCGATAGCTCCTGAAGATCCACAATATGAAAAGATAAAAAGAGTTATTGAATTATTGAGGGACCCAAAGTTTGTTTTGCCGCCGCCAGGAAGCGATGTTTCCATTGAAGAGGCATTGCATTTAGGAGGAATAACGCTTGACGAAGTACAGCGCGAAGCTCAGGATAAAAAGGCAGGGCATGAAACAAAAAAGACAAAGAATAAATTAGAAGAGATATATCGTGATGATGAATTATAAATGCCGGGATGATACCATCGTAATCAAGCAGGATGAGAATACTTACTGTTTGTCATCCTGAACCATATCCTGAACTGTTTTCAGGATCATTTCAGGATCTAATGTAAGCAAAAGAGATTCCGGGGCAAGCCCGGAATGGCAGGGGTATATAATTCTTTTTTATAGGAGTTCATGATGGCATATTATTATGACCGTTACCGTTATGTAAGAATTGCAGGGATAGCTCTTTGTATCATTTTACTTCTTTTTTCAGGTTACTATCTGTACACAAAATTGTCAAAGAGTTCGTTACAGGATATCGTTGATATACGCCAAAAACAGATTGAACTGTACGAAAAGCTCCTTGAAACAAACCCATCTGATGTTGAAACACTCATCAAACTGGGAAACCTTTATAAAGAAATAGGCAATATTGGGAAAGCTATCGGCTACTATAACAAAGCGCTGGCAATAGAACCATATAACTACAATGCACTTAATGAATTGGGGCATGCTTATGCATTACAGGGTGACTATGAAAATGCTATTAAAACGCTTGAACTGGCAAAAAAATATTTTCCAAAATATCCGCAAGCCTATAACAAATTAGGAAATGTTTATGATACTCAGGAAAAATTGGAAAAAGCACTGAAAGAATATAAAAGCGCCATAGCGGTTGCACCTGCGTATCAGGAAAGTTACTGGAACATTGCTAAACAACGCATGAAAAAAGGCGATTACAAAGGTGCTGAGGCTATTCTAAAAAAAGGAATTAAAGCCAACCCCAATGATGCAGAAGGCTACTATAATCTGGGCAACCTTTACATGCGTAAAAAAAACTATGCAAAAGCAATACCTCAATACCAGAAAGCAATTGCACTTTCTCCTGCAACCGGTAAATACTATCGTGCTCTGGGCGATGCCTACCTTGCTCAGAACAAAATCCCTGAAGCAATTGGCGCTTATTCAACCGCACTGGCAAAGGATCCGGGAGATTCACTTTCAGCAGAAAAATTAGGCGATATCTATGCATCACAGGGAAACTGGGGGAAAGCTGTAGACTATTACCGGCAGGCGCTGAACTATAACAGCAATGATCAGAATCTAAAGAATAACTATGCAAAAGCAATACCCCAATACCAGAAAGCAATTGCACTTTCCCCTGCAACCGGTAAATACTATCGTGCTCTGGGCGATGCCTACCTTGCTCAGAACAAAATCCCTGAAGCAATTGGCGCTTATTCAACCGCACTG
>JAKPOE010000088.1 GCA_029548025.1 Spirochaetota bacterium | reverse complement strand
TTTGGCTTCCTTGCAACAATCCATAATGTTCAGGTTATCCGGAATTGTCGATCTGACATTAAAAAGGTTCACAGAAAATAAGCAACAAATTTTAAGTGAAGAAAAGATGGCAATGAATACACTTGATTTATTAAAGTTTGTATTCGATTATAAATTCGATTATGTAAAACCATGTAAAGATGTTGACGTTATTTGCCATTGCTAATATATTATTCATTGCTATTGCTTCTGCAAGCATTGCCAATCTCTACGATGATTGTCTGCAAGATGATATGTTATTTTCTGCATTAGGGAAAATATTACAAAATGAGATCAGGCATAATATCGCAATTGAGAAACAAGAAATTGAAGGCGAAAAAGTTCCGGTACCAAAATGGAAAATGCCAATAGGTGGGTGTATTATTTGCACCAATGTTTGGATTACATTTTTAATGATTCTTTTGTACGTGTTTTTGCCGTTAATATTTGTTTTGTTATCTGTTATAGGAATTTCTAATACTGCTTTAAAATTTATTATTAAATAATGGGATGCTGCACTAATATATACGATTTAGGTTGTCACAGTAGTTGTGGTAATATTACATTAATTGTTGATTCACCGGTTAACGGTCAGGTGAAAGGAGTATTCACATCCAACACTTCAACAAAAACACTTACAACTTTAGTAACTATTGGAAGCGCAATAATATTTCCTTTATCGGAGCTAAATGAAAACGCTTGTTATAAGGTAAAATTATATTTCAATAACGAGTTAATTACATTTGAACATGAAAATATAGAATACGACTGCTTTGAATTCAAAACAGTATTAGATTATGGAAATGAATCATATGTTGTAAATCCAATATTGGTATGCACATCCATGTGTAAAGAAATATATGATCCTGAAAGCGAGGAAAAAGATATATTTAATTACAATAATCTGCGTGTAAAAGCAGCCGTTGATGAAACAACCATTCAAGGCGATGGAAGTTCAGGCAATCCTTTTAAAGTTATTGGCGGTCCCGGTGGGGGTGGTTCCGGTGCAGTAGATTCTGTAAACGGGAAGACAGGTGTGATTGTGTTGGATGCTGATGATATTGCTGAAAGTAGTACAAATCACTGGTTAACGTCTTTATTAAAATCAGCTTATGACAATGTTGTAACATGGATTTCTGCAAACGGTATTTATTTAGTAAACCACTTATCAAATTTTTCAAATCCTCACAACGTCACAAAGGCTCAAGTAGGATTAAGCAATGTCGATAATACCAGCGATGTAAATAAGCCGGTTAGCACAGCTCAGTCTGCAGCTGATGCAGTAGTATTATCAACATCAGAATCTTATACGGATGCAGCTATAACTGCTTTAAAAGATGGCGTAGCGCCTGCAGGAAATACGCTACAGAAACTTTACAATTTAGTTACGGCATCGCTGATTGAAGAAACGGTTGCAAATATATCAGCACGAAATGCATTAAACGCTATAAGCGGTCAACATGTTTTCGTGTTGGATGATGGTGATGGTCAATGGGCGTTATATAAAGCGACCACAGCAGGTGTTGGTGCAACATATGTTAAATTATCTGATCCTGATTTGTTGAATGCAGTCCTAACAGCAGCGCAAATAAAAGCCTCATATGAAAGCAATCCGGACACAAATTCTTTTACTAATGCGTTGTTATCAAAACTAAACGGTATCGCAGCAGGTGCAACAGCTAATGCTACCGATGCACAATTGCGTGATAGATCAACGCATACAGGTACACAATTAGCTTCAACAATCTCTAATTTTAATAGTTCAGCATTATCCGCTACTGCATCCGCATATCAACCAATTGATGCAACATTAACCGCATTGGCAGGGCTTTTAACAGGTGCAAATAAAATACCATACTCAACAGGAACAGACACATTTTCTCAATTGGACTTAGATACTGATGGAACTTTAAATGCAAATAGTGATATAAAAATTGCAACGCAAAAAGCTGTAAAAACATACATGGATAATAGCGGAATTGTTGATGCAGATTTTACATTAATAAATACTTTTAGATCATTATATAATTACTAACATATGGCAAATATAAAAACAAATCAATCTAATTACGATAACAAACTATCTGATTGGAAAAATTCAGCAACAAATAGAGGAGATGTTCTCTATTTTGTTTCAGATGAATTAAATGAAAGAGATGTCAATCAATTAGCATGGAAAAAAGGATTAATAATAATAATAACAAATATTGGATTTCTAAGTAAAATAACCTTTGTAGATATTTTAAATTAATATCATGGCATTAGTTGGCATATATAAAATAACGTCACCATCTAATAAGGTGTATATAGGTCAATCTGTGGATATATTAAAAAGAAAAGCATCTTACAA
>JAKPOE010000078.1 GCA_029548025.1 Spirochaetota bacterium | reverse complement strand
ATTGCCGGTTTGGGCAGTGCAGGTTTTTCTGCACTTACAAGGGTAAAGCGGATTAATCCAAAAGCACGAGTTGTGGTCATTGATCCAAAAGAAAAGGATATTGTGCATCCATGCGGGTTGCCCTATGCACTGGAGGGAATCGTTAGCCATGAACATCTGAGTCAGGATATCTATCTCAACCGCATGAATGTTGAAAAAATAACGGGAACGGTTCAATTGGTTGATGCTGCAAATCATAAACTTGTTGTTGCATCAGGCAGCAATGAACAATTGGTAAACTTTGACAGAGCAATTATTTGCACTGGTTACAAGCCTTTGGTGCCGCCAATTGTCAATATCAAAAAATATTATAACAATGGTGTGTATACGCTCTCTTCCGTTCAGGATTTGCTTGCCATCAAAAGTGCTTTACATGGTAAACAAAGGGCGCTGGTTGTTGGAGCAGGGGCTATTGGTCTTGAAATGGCATATGCTCTACAGGTTAACGGATTGCAGGTAACTGTTATTGAAGCAAAGGATGTGTTGCCCAATGCGCTGGACAGTGATATGGCATCAATAGTGGCGGACTACTGCACACAAAACAATATTGCTCTTGCATTACATGCTGCTGTCAATACCATTGAAAAAAGTAATAATTTCATTGCTATTACCAATGATGCACAATACAATGCAGATATCATTATTGTTGCCTGTGGTTTTGCACCCAACTGTGATTGGGCTATTGCCTCTTCACTGAAAACATCAAAAGGTGGGGCGATAGTTACTGATAATCTACAGGTTTGCCCTGATGTATATGCTGCAGGTGATTGTATTGAATGCTGGTCAGTTATTGATAAAAAACCTTTGCCGGTAAAACTTGCAACATCGGCATACAAGCAGGGTGTTATTGCTGCCGAAAATGGTATGGGTGGCAATTCAGTTTATGTAGGTACTGCGGGTACGTTTGTTACCGTGATAGGCAATTTAGAGATTGCTGCAACCGGTTTTTCAACAGATGTAGCAAAAGAACGTGGTTTTTCCGTGATAGCAGGGAAGATAAGTGCTACAGTAAAACCGGAATATTTTCCGTCCAATGAACGATTGACTATGAAGGTGCTCTGTGATATACATGGAAAGGTGATTGGAGCGCAGGCAATAGGCCATGGAGCAGCTTCAAGGATTAATATAGTCAGTTTAGCCATCAACAAGGGATTAACCATTGATGATTTATTACAGTCCGAGATGGCATACTGTCCGGCAGTAAGTGAAGTTAACGATATTTTATTGAAAGCATGTGAATTTGCAAAACGGAGAATGAAATGACCGCACAAAGAACATTTTTATATGAGGATCACATAAAATTAGGTGCCAGGATGGTTGAGTTTGCAGGCTGGGAACTGCCTGTCATGTATACTTCAATTATTGATGAGCACATGGCTGTGCGTCAATCCGCAGGCATTTTTGATGTGTCACATATGGGCGAGATTGTTGCAAAAGGGCGTGGTGCAAAAGCTGCATTACAGAGGCTTATACCAACCGATATGGGCAGGCTTGAGAAAGGCAAATCAATGTATACCTGCTTTTTAAATGAGCAGGGTGGCATTATTGATGATCTTTTTATCTTCATGTTATCCGACAATGAATATTATCTTGTTGTTAATGCAGGCACAACAGAAAAGGATGTAGAATGGTTAACCCTGAATTGTAAAACTAATGTTGCAATTCAGGATGTTTCAGGGGTTACCTCAAAGATTGATCTTCAGGGCCCGCAATCATACAATATCTTAAAAAAGATAATTAAGGATGACAGGCTGGAAGGTTTACAGCGGTTTTACTTTTTTACGGGAACATATAAAGGCGAACCTGTTCTGGTGTCACAGACAGGGTATACCGGTGAGTTTGGCTATGAGCTTTTTTGTATCAACAATATAATTTCACGATTGTGGAATGATATCCTTGATGCCGGAAAAGAATATGGCTTAAAACCAGCAGGGCTTGGTGCACGGGATACATTGCGGTTGGAGTCATGCTACTCATTATATGGACATGAACTGAGTGAAACGATTTCACCAATTGAAGGTGGCATTGGTTTTGTTGTTAACGCAACATCAGATTACATAGCAAAGGATATTATTGAAGACCAGAAAAAAAATGGTGCTCCGCGTGAAATACTATGTCTTGAAATGATGGATAAAACTATCCCCCGCAGCGATTACCCGGTAGTATATAATAAACAGGATATAGGCGCTATAACCAGTGGTGGATTTTCACCCTTATTGAAAAAGGGAATTGCAATGGCGCTGGTTAAGCGTGGTTTGGTTACCATACATGATGAGGTGTCAGTAGGTATCAGGGGTAAACAAAGCCCTGCAAAGGTTGTTGCACGACCATTTTATAAATATAATGGAAAAAGGCTTTAATATCTGTTTACAATAAGATGCTGAGATAAACCGTGTATGAAAATATAAATTTATTGTAGGAGCACTATAATGAGCAATATACCTGAAAACCTTAAATACACAAAAACACATGAGTGGATTGACGTGCAGGATACGTATGCCGGTGTATGTGGTATTACTGATCACGCGCAGGAGATGCTCACGGATATTGTATTTGTAGAGTTGCCTGAGGTTGGGATAGAAGTCAAAGCTGGTGAGCAGGTTGCTGTTGTTGAATCAGTAAAAGCAGTGAGTGATGTGTATGCACCGATAAGCGGAAGAATAACCGAAGTAAACAAACTGTTAGAGGATAAGCCGGAACTTTTAAACAGTGATCCCTATGGTGAAGGCTGGATTTATAAAATAGATATAAAGGATAAGTATGAACTGGATGAACTGATGGACGCTGCTGCTTATGCAGAGCATGTAGCCCAGGGTGAATAGCCATGAGTTTTTTACCCAACAGTGACGATGATATCCTTGAAATGTGTAGTGAAATTGGTGTTTCAAGCATAGAAGATCTTTTTTGTGACATTCCTGCTTCAATAAAAAATCCCACTATACAACTTCCTCAAGCGTTATCCGAGCAGGAAGCGCTTACGCATATACTTCATATAGGCAATGCTAATGAACAACTATGTTCTCTTGTTGGTGCTGGTATCTATAATCATTATGTTCCCGCTGTTGTTGATCATTTAGTTTCGCGCTCTGAGTTTTATACTGCCTATACACCCTATCAGCCCGAGGTAAGTCAGGGAACGTTAACTGCAATCTTTGAATTTCAAACATTTATATGCAGGCTCACCGGTATGGATATTGCCAATGCAAGCATGTATGATGGTGCAACAGCGTTAGCCGAAGCAGTGCTTATGGCTATACGTTCAACCGGCAAAAACAGGGTGCTGTGCTCGGCAACGGTTCATCCCCATTACCGTGATGTTCTTTCTGCCTACCTGTGGGCATCGGATGCGCAATTGGCGATAGTTCCCTATAAACAGGGCTTAACTGATTATGAACAACTATCGCACATGATAGATGACAATGTTGCCTGCATTATTGTGCAGAGCCCTAATTATTTTGGAGCTATTGAGGATGTTGCAAGTATTGCGGATAGTGCACATAACCATGGTGCGGTATGTATAGCAACATTTACCGAAGCGTTGAGTTTGGCATTATTAAAAAGCCCGGGCAGTCTTGGTGCAGACATTGCCTGCGGCGAGGGGCAATCGTTTGGAAATTATCCTGCATGTGGAGGCCCGCTTTTAGGAATTTTGGCCTGCCGCAGCAAATTTATGCGCACCATACCAGGCAGGCTGGTTGGGAAAACAGTGGATGAAGAAGGCAGGGATGCTTTTGTTATGACATTGCAAACACGTGAACAGCATATCAGACGTCAGCGTGCAACATCAAATATATGCACCAATGAAGGGCTATGCGCTCTGCGTGCTACTATATATTTAAGCCTTGTTGGAAATAAATTGATTGAGCTTGCCAGGATTAATCATGCTTTAGCCAGTTACTGTTGCAGCAGGCTTGTTGCATTAGGATATGAGCGTGTGTTTACTGTACCATTTTTCAATGAATTTGTTATACGGGTTAACAATGCAAAAGAAATCAGAAACAGGTTGCTTGATAACGGATATGCACTGGGAATATCCATTGACACCTATTATCCCGAGCTTAACGATTGCCTTTTGCTTGGTGTTACCGAAAGTGTATCAAACAATGATATTGACAATCTGGTTGAATTGTTGCAAACAATTTGATGAGGGTAACTATGCAGACAATATTTTCATTTCATAAAAAAGGTAAAAATAAATATAGTATTCCAGCCTGTGATCCCATACAGGTTGATGAAATCCCCGAATCAATGCTACGCGATGATTTAACATTGGTTGATGTAAGCGAGGTTGATGTGGTGCGTCATTATCGGAAACTTTCATCTTTAAACTTTGGTGTTGATAATGGTATGTATCCGCTGGGAAGCTGTACCATGAAGTATAATCCCAAGATAAATGATGTTGTAGCCATGCTGCCGCAGTTTGCGATGCAGCATCCGGCTACCATTGAGGAAACAGGGCAGGGCGCATTACATATGATGTATCAGCTACAACAGATACTGTGCCAGATTACCGGGATGCACTATTTTTCATTATCGCCTGCTGCGGGTGCCCATGGCGAGCTTACCAGCGTCATGATTATAAAAAAATATTTTGAAACAAAAGGTGAAAAGCGCAATATACTCTTAATTCCCGATTCGGCGCATGGCACCAATCCCGCTTCAGTTGCCATGTGCGGTTTTGAGGTAAAAGAAATTCCGTCAGACAGTGACGGGGATGTTGACCTTACTAAATTGGAAGATGCTCTCAATGAACATGTTGCCGCAATGATGCTGACAAGCCCCAATACTCTTGGGCTATTTGACAGAAATATACTAAAAATTGCAGAGATGTTGCACAGCAAGGGAGCGCTGTTTTACTGTGATGGCGCTAACCTCAACGCTGTGGTGGGTAAGGTGCGCCCTGTTGATATGGGTTTTGATATCATGCATGTTAACCTTCATAAAACGTTTTCCACACCACACGGCGGTGGCGGTCCTGGAGCAGGTCCCATAGGTGTTGTGGGAAAGTTAGCTCCTTTTTTACCTGTTCCGATTATTGAAAAAGCCGATAGGTATTATTTGCAGTATAACAGGCCGTTATCTATTGGCAGGATTCATAGCTTTTTTGGAAATTTTATGGTAATGCTGCGTGCCTATACCTATATAATGATGCTTGGTTCAGATGGTTTACGCAGTGTTGCAGAACATGCTGTATGCAATGCAAATTATTTACGAACAAAATTACGCAATCATTTTCAGGTACCGTACAACCGTATCTGCATGCATGAATTTGTCATCAATGATGAAGGATTGCCCAATGGGATAACCACCAATGAGGTGGCAAAGCGTTTGCTTGATTATGGATTCCATGCACCAACCGTTTATTTCCCGCTCATTGTTCATGGAGCAATGATGATAGAGCCTACGGAAACCGAGCACAGGGATACGCTTGATGCATTTGCTGATGCCATGCTTACCATAAAAAAAGAAGCAGCCGAAGATCCTGCACTACTAAAAAAAGCACCTGTTACCACACCGGTGCGAAAGGTTGACGCAGTTTTAGCAGCACGCAAACCGGTATTAAAATGGGACGACTGACTCGATCAATACCTGATTGGATACAATGTACCATACCGTCAGGTCCGCAGTATAAAAAAGTAAAACAACACATTGACGCTTGTGGTCTTCATACGGTGTGCATTGAGGCTCGCTGCCCCAATGTGGGTGAATGTTTTACAAAAGGACATGCTACCTTTCTCATTATGGGCAATGTGTGTACGCGCAATTGCAAATACTGTGCTGTTACAAAAGGAGTACCTTTGCCGGTTGATGAAGACGAGCCGCAAAAGATTGCGCGGGCTATTAACAATCTCAAGCTTTCCTATGTTGTTGTGACATCGGTTACACGCGATGACCTCAATGACGGCGGTGCTTTGTATTTTGCAAAAACGGTTGATGCGGTGCGCACGCTGAATGACTCAACCAAGGTAGAGGTATTAATACCCGATTTTAAACATTCGCAGCAACTATCGCTTAAAACAATAATGGCTGCAAAACCGGATGTTATAAACCATAATATTGAGGTGGCTCAAAGTTGTTATACAACATTACGACCAAAGGGCAATTACAGGGCTTCATTAAAGCTATTGGCGATAGTTACTGAATATGGATTTACAGCAAAATCAGGGCTTATGATTGGATTTGGCGAAACGCTTGATGACATTGTGCAAACCCTGCGAGATGTGCGCTCAACGGGTTGTGAAATCATGACGATTGGACAGTACTGCTCGTCCCATAAAGGGGCATATCCGGTACAAAAATATTATACGCCGGATGAGTTTTCCCGGATTGAAGCAATAGCGTACTCAATTGGTTTTTCAAAAGTTATGGCAGCCCCGCTGGTGCGAAGCTCGTATAGAGCGGGTGAAATGTTTTCCAGAGCTACTATCGCTCATAATACCATGGAGGCATAAACACAAAATGAAAAATAAATGGCGACTTATCATTCATCCCGAGAGTGAACCATCGTGGAATATGGCTGTTGATAGTGCGCTGCTGCAACACCTAAAAGAGGGGGAGGTTACACTCAGGCTTTACCGCTGGAATAAACCTGCGGTTACAATAGGCTATTTTCAGGATATGGATAACGAGGTAAATGTTGCACTGTGCAGAAATGATAATGTACCCATTATTCGCCGGGTAACGGGTGGCGGTGCCGTATTCCATCATGAAGAGATTACCTATTGTCTTATCCACCCTATTGAAGGCGTCTTTTCCGGAATAAGCATACCCGATTCGTATAAAATCATTTCACAGCCTTTTGTAATGGCATTATCATCACTGGGGATTGACGCTTTGTATCGTCCAATAAATGATATTATTGTGGGCAACAAAAAAATATCGGGGAGTGCGCAAACAAGGAAAGCTACTGTGCTGCAACAACACGGTACCATGCTTGTTGCCACCAATACCGATGCAATGTTTCAGTATTTGGCGGTTAATCCTGTAGCAATGCAAACCAGCGATAAACCTGTCATTACCATTGCAGAACTCATTGACTATGAGTCAAAAGAAGCATTGTACCAAAAGGTTATTGATGCAATAGTTCCTGCGTTCAGCGATGTTTTTAATGTTTCGTTACAAAAAAGCGATATGACAGAAGAGGAGGAGGAAACGGCAAAAGTATTTCAGCAAAAATATTTTTTGCACGATGATTGGAACAAAAATAAAATGCCACAGCAGTAAAGGTTATCTATCAATACCAATGTACTGTTTAATAACAAAACCAATTGCAAAAGAAATACATGCAACACCTATACTGATAAAAGCCATTTCAAAAAACCGCTTTTTAAAATTAAGGTCTTTTGCTATGGCAATATAGTAATTAAATAAGAAGATTATTAAAAGCGCAATTACAACAGTAATGATAAGTGCAACTAAATAGTGAGTTACTATAAAATATGGTAAAATCAGTAGAACAACAGTGATGATATAGGCAATGCCAGTATAAATAGAAGATTTTAGTGCATCCTTTGCTTCTTCAGCCTTATTAGAAAGATATTCTGAAGCTGCCATTGATAGCGTAGCTGCAATACCGGTGATAAGCCCAGCCAGAGCAATAAGACGGGTATTAGCCAGTGCAAATGAAAGCCCGGCTAAGGTGCCGGTAAGCTCTACCAGTGCATCATTTAAACCCAATACTATTGATCCTACATATTGAAGACGTTCTTCCTCAAGCAATATGTACAGTTCTTTTTCATGTGCATGCTCATCTTTGATGATCTTCTTTATTTCAGGGATGGCGGATTCCAGTGATTTGTATGCAATCTGTGCCTGTTCTTCGCCACGTTCCATAAGTTTAATGCCGAAGGTAAGTCCAAATAAGCGAGAAATAATATAATATTTTGCAATCTTAAAGCGGTCCGGTTTTACTTCAGAGTGAGTATAGCCTTTCCAGAAATCATAATGTTTTTTTTCATCATCAGCTATCTTTTTTAAGATACGAGCATTATGGTGATTTTTAATATGTGATGACAGAATGTTATAGATATGGTATTCGGTTATTTCACTTTTCTGAAATTTTATTATAGTGAGTATGGTTTCATGTGATAGGTGATTATCCATTATGGTTACCTTATGATTCAATAATATCATACACAATATTGAACGATATAAGACACTGGAGCATGGCTTTTAACTGCATGCCTTTTGTAAAGGTAACCAGAAAATTATTTGAAACTTCTGAAAACTGCCAATTATTGCCATCTACCAGAATTTTACCAGAGTATTCTAATGAATCAGCGTCATATAAAATTACTTCTTTTATATTCATTGCCATAGTCATAACTCCTGATATTTGAATATAATGATGATTTATACAGTTAAAGTATAAATGTAAAATTTATCAAGTTTTTTATTTTATTTCGCGTTGTTTTCTTTCAATTATTTCTTTTAACGCTGAGCGGGCTTCATCACTTATGTAAGGATTTTCTTTGATGATAGCATCCCGTACACATTCAATAGATTTTTCAGTGCCTATTTTTCGTAAGCCCTGAAGGGCTATCATTTTACATTCGTCATCATCTATCAGCAGGGCTTGTTGCAAAAGTTCTTCAGCTTCATGGGATGGATAGTATGATGCCAGTTGCAGTAATCGTTTTTTAACTGTAAGAGATGCTTCAGTAAATTTTTGCAATAATTGCAACGCTGTTTTACTGTCAAGGACACCGGCTAATGCATCAATGGCATTAGATTTAACAATAGGATAGTTGCTGTCAACTATAAGTTCGGTTAATGGTTTGATGATAAGCTTATTGGTAAAAGCGCTCAATGCACGTGCACATGCTTCTGCAAAATATATGTTGCTGTCTTTTAGTCCAGTGATGCATGGCTCAATTGCCCTTTTATCTTCGATTACACCTAAAGCACGGGCGGCAAAGATGCGTAAACTATTATTGCTGGATTGTAGCATGGCAATAAGTTGAGGGACCGATGCGCTTTTATGCCGTATAAAAAGGGGCATCATCTCATTGATTGGAGAAATACTGCCATTGGTTAATTTTTCAAATAAAGGCTCTATGACCAATTCGCCAATGGTAATAAGTGCCTCAACGGTGCGTGTTATAATATGCCTGCTGCTGTGATTAAGAAACGGTAAAAGGCACTCTATTGATTGTGGGTCACGCAGTTGTCCTATTAGTTTAATTATGTACGATAGTTTTTGAATATCCTGTGTGGTTTCCAGCAATTGAAGCAAAGTGTCAATTTTGTCAGTTGATATTCTGGAAAGTATATTAATGATGCGCTCATTATCGGATGATGATTCCATAAGTTTTTGGAACAAAGGTTCAAATGCTGATTCGCCAATGTGCTCTAATATCCACTGTGCTGTTTCCTTTACCAGTACACTTTCGTCATCAAGGCATGCAATAATGTGCTTTACAGTATTTTCATCATCAACCCCAATCTTTACCAGCGACCATGCCGCTGTTTCGCGCACTTTTTCATTCTCGTCTTTTAGTAGCAATAGCAGTGCTTGTGATGCATTTGTATTTTTACATATACCCAGGCAAAAGCTTGCTGATTCGCGTATTAAAGGATTTTTGTTTGATAGTTCCTGTATAAGGATTGGACCGGCTACATTGCTCATCTGGCATAGCGCCCATACAGCACTGTCACGTATCTGATCATCGGTATGAGCAAGTAATGTAATTAAAGGAACTATCGCTTCACTCCCGCATTCAATTATATCTTCAAATGCTTTATTGCGGGTACTATCATCACCTGCATGGATGTTCTCGATAATCTGTTCAAGGGTGTTTGAGGGTTGAGCCATGATTGTACTATTATAGCATATTATTGATTAAAAAAATAGTTAGCATTATTATGGTTGCAATATATACTAAATATACTACAATTTCAAAATAATTAGTTGCAATATTTGTCATGTGTATGCTTTATTACATCTGGTAATTTTAGGATACTATGAATTTCTCAATGAGCATACTGTATGATGATATTTCTATAATTGCATTTTCAGGGAAGGATAATGGCAACCAAAAAAAAAGGAAAGGCTTCTGCAACAAAAAAGGCATCAGGTTCTAAGAATTCTAAAAAGGTTAAACGCGGCTCATCATCTAATGCTCCCTATATCCTTGTCATTATGGCTTTAGCTGCAGGGCTTATATTTTTACTTTCTTTGCAATCGGATTCATTGAAAAATATTTTTGGTAAAAAAAATAACCTTAAAAACATAACAAAAGTTGAAGTACCACCTGATGAAAAAAAGCTGGAAAAAAAAGACAGCAATGCAACAGTGAATAAAGCCAGCGATACCATACAAGAAAAGCCTCATACACAACAACTATCGCCAAAAGAAAAGGAAAAAGCTGCTACTGTGTCAGCAAAAGTTTATTTTTTGTATTACAATGAAAAGACTGACCATATAGAGCTAATGCCTGTTGTGCGCACGGTAAGTGCACTTACTCCGGTGAAGAGCGCGCTTGAAGAACTGGCAAAAGGTCCCACCGCACATGAAGAAAAAAGGGGGCTGGTAAATGCCGTTCCATCAACACTCAAGGTTATTGATGTTTCCATAGTTAACAATATTGCTTTTATTAATTTCAACAGCGCATTGGAAGAGGGTGCAGCAGGAAATATTTTGATGAATCGTCTCGATCAGATTGTGTACACAGCAACGCAGTTTGATAATGTTGAAGGAATTCATATATTGGTCAATGGACAGCGTAAACGTTTTCTGGGCAGTGATGGCATATCGGTTACCGGTCCATTACGAAGACATTAAACACAATACGCTATGTGCAATACCATGTTAGAAGTAGAGATAAAATCAAAATGTGACAACCTTGATGAGGTTAAAAAGAAGATAGTTGATTATGGTGGAACATTGTTATCTTCCGGTATTGAAGATGACAGCTATTTTAATCATCCATCTCGTGATTTTGCAAAAACCGATGAGGCGTTGAGAATACGGATGGTAAATGATGCATATTATTTTACCTATAAGGGACCAAAGCTGGGAGGAAAAAGCAAAACGCGTTATGAAAAAGAGATGAAGATAAATGATGCCGATGCATTGCAGGAGATACTGCTGCGGCTTGGATTCCAATTATACGGGCGAGTGCAAAAAAAGAGGGAAATTTATTTACTGAGCGAGGTTACCGTTTGCTGTGATGATGTAAACAATCTGGGTACCTTTGTTGAATTGGAGATGATAAGCAATAACAGAGATGAAGCTGAAAAACGGCTCTTTGCCATGGCAAAACAGTTAGGGCTGTCACAGTTTATAACACAATCGTATCTGGAAATGGTAAAAAAATAAAAAAAGGAATGAATAAAAGGAGTATTCTGGGACAAAAAAATGCAGTGTTACGTATGCTAAAAAGGAATTGATACAAAAACAATATGTAAATAACAACGCTAAGTAAAAAATAATTGAACGATATTGAAAAACCAGGGGATATCTCGAAGAATAATAGAAGAATAAATATTGCACTACTACAACACCCGTAAATAGTTTGTGAAACTATTTTTTATTGGATGATTGTAAATGTTTTAAGCATAGGTCATATTACATCAATTCAAAGTTTGAGGTATATGTGAAAAGAATAATAACGATGTTACTGGTTTTGGTAGCATTACCAGTCATTGCCAGTGAGAACAGTAAAAACAGCATACTATCCTTTGAACAATCAATACCATGGTCAGATGTATACGATACTTTCAAGACACGTCAAAAGTCATGGCAACATGATGTTTTAGATGCTGAAACGCCCGATGAATTGGGCAGATTGCTTGTTGAATTACAGAATTTTATTATAGCTGATAGGCTGGGAGATGACTGGAAAATTGTAAAAGATAACTGGATACTGAAAACAGCACATTCAAAAACCTATGATGATATTATAGCCAGTCTTGAGGTTTTGAAAACTAATTATTTTAAAACAGTAAATAAAAGAGAAGATAGTACAGTAAAAAAAGAATTGATTACTTTTGAACAATATGTGCCATGGGATGATGTTAAAGAAGGATTTAAGGATAGGCAACAGGCATGGTGTTTTGAAGTAATAAATGCACGCACACCTTCACAGTTAAGCACATTGCTTTTAGAATTTCATAATTGGATATATCCTGAAAAATTTTCTGATGGTTGGGTAGTAATACAACATACATGGATAAAAAAAGTAAAATATGCTGAAACATGGCAGGATATCAGGGTGCTTCTGAAAGAATTGCAAAGGCATTATATAAAGAAACCGTGAAATAGAAGATAAAAATTGCATATACAGGAACTATCGCCAAATAATAGCTCCTGTATATACATTGCGGTTGCTATTTCTATTTTAATGTAAATGATTCAAAATCAGGATATCCTTCAATACCATGTTCAGAAATATCCAATCCAATAAGTTCTTCATCACGCGATACTCTGATTCCCATTGTTGCGTTAATAATAACCCAGATTACCCAGCTTGT
>JAKPOE010000073.1 GCA_029548025.1 Spirochaetota bacterium | reverse complement strand
TGTCAATGTGTATGGCATTTTGTACATACCAGCGCCCATCACGGGTAATGCCTATACATACAACCTCATATTTTTTACTGGCAACCTCAGCAATGGATGCTGCAGAACATCGTGATACATCATGTTCGCCACTTTTTCCACCATAGATGATGCCAAGCCACAACCTCTTTGTTACTGCCTTTTTTTGGTTGCTGTGAACCGTATCTTTTTTATTATTCATTGTCTTCAATAAATTCTTTATGAATAGCTTTAACCGCTAACTCTGAATACATTGAATCAATAACACATGATATGCCAATCTCCGAAGTTGATATCATCTCAATGTTAATGTTATGTTTAAACAGCACATCAAATATGCGTCCTGCAACACCCCACGATGACAGCATCCCAACACCAACTGCACTCACTATTGCAATATTTTCCTTATAATCAATGCCGGTTGCACCCATTGTTGCTTGTAATCCTTTACATATTTCTAATGCCTTTTTAAGATCATTTTTTAATACTGTAAAAGAGATAGATGCCTTGCCATCTTTCCCTGTTGATTGCACTATCATGTTGACATAGATCTTTTGTTTACCCAATTCACCAAACAGCATGGAAGCAACGCCTGGCCTGTCGGGGATATCCCGTATGGTAATCTTTGCTTCATCATCTTTTGATGTTACACCGCTTATGACAAATTTTTCCATCATCTCCTCTCGTGGCATTACAATTGTCCCCCTATCATCATTAAAACTTGACCTAACATGTAATCGTATAGTATACTTTTTGGCAAATTCTACCGACCTGGAATGCAACACGCCTGCACCAAGCCGGGCTAATTCCAGCATCTCTTCATAGCTTATTTCATTCAATTTTTTTGTGTTGGGAACAATCCGTGGATCAGCAGTAAAAACACCATCCACATCGGTATAAATTTCACAATCGCGTGTTCCCAGCACTGTTGCAAGTGCTACTGCTGAAGTATCCGAGCCGCCCCTACCAAGCGTTGTTATATTCTCCTCCTGATCTATTCCCTGAAACCCGGCTACAATAACCACCTTGCTTTCTTCCAGTGATTTTTTAATCCTATCAGTAGAAATGCTCTGGATTCGTGCGTTTGAAAAGTTTCCATCAGTAATTAATTTAACCTGTGAGCCGGTATATGATATTGCATTAATACCGCTGTTATGTAAAGCCATAGCAAGCAACGCAGTTGATATCTGTTCCCCTGTGGAAAGCAACATATCCATCTCGCGCTTATCCGGATTTTGTGTTATCTGTTTTGCAAGGTCAATCAGCTGGTCAGTTGTTTTGCCCATTGCTGAAACAACTACAACCACCGAATAACCATTTTCTACATATCGCTTTATTCTTGATGCTACAGATTTAATTCGTTCAACTGTCCCAACCGATGTGCCACCATATTTCTGGACAATGAGCTTCATAATTATTGTACCTTTCTATCAAAAATTAATCAACACAGTGCGCTATATACAGAGTAGCCATACATTTGCAACAAAAATTATGTATGATTTGTAAAATATTTACATCTATTCCTAATTTTTACATTTTTTCTTGACGAAATTGTATTATGGTATAGGGTGGTAAAAAATAAAAAAATATTTTATTTTTTTGTGGCATATTTGTTTTTTTATAGTATATTTAAGGGAGAATAGTTCATTCAACATTATTATCCTGCCCGGATACAGTGGATTATTAAAAAGCTAAACATATATTTTATCATGACGTTAATATTTAATAACATAGTAAAAACAACACAATATGAAATGCTTTATTACAGGTATAAGGGGATATCTAAATCTTTAATTCTTTAATACCCGTGTGGTAATAACATATTCGTAAAACTGCTTTTCCCAATTGTTTTAATTGTTTGTCATCAAACGAAAAACAGTTTTTAGAAGTGTTCAAAGTATTTTATTAACTAATTACGATTTCACACACTGCCATGAGTTTTTTTTATAACGCTATTAGTGTAACAATTACACACCAAGTAAGCAAATATGCCCTTGTTTCTCAATAACATAAAGGACAGTTGACTATTATAAAGTATAATGTATCAAAAGGTGATTTATGACAAAAGTGTCCAATGAAACTACTGAAAAGAATAATAATAATAACCGAAAAAACGGAAACGGAGATTATTCAAGAAAAAATAATAATGGAACTATTCAAGAAGGTCGTTTAGACTTAGCTGAACTTAAATCAAAAACAATAAGTGCTCTCATGGAAATTGCCCGATCAATGGGTATTGAAGGAATTTCCGGACTAAAAAAGCAGGATTTGATTTTTGAAATTTTAAAAGCTCAAACTGAGCGGAGCGGATTAATATTTTCCAGCGGTGTTATCGAAGTTCTTAATGATGGGTATGGTTTTCTAAGATCGCCAAACTATAGTTACCTTCCAGGACCAGACGATATATATGTTTCCCCTTCTCAGATACGGCTTTTTGGATTACGAACTGGTGATACTGTTGCAGGGCAGATTCGCCCACCGAAAGATAATGAACGCTTTTTTGCCCTTTTAAGGATAGAAGCCGTCAATTACGAAAATCCTGAAAAATTGCAGAACAGGGTCCTTTTTGATAACCTTACGCCATTATATCCCGAAACACGGATTAACCTTGAAACAACACCTGAAGAGATTGATATGCGTATTCTGAACATCATAGCACCTATTGGCATGGGTCAACGTGCACTTATCGTTGCACCCCCGCGTACCGGCAAAACCATTATCTTACAAAAAATTGCAAATGCTATTACCACAAACAATCCCGATATTATCTTGATTGTATTGCTCATTGATGAGCGTCCTGAAGAGGTTACAGATATGGAACGTTCGGTCAAAGGTGAAGTTATTTCATCAACGTTTGACGAACCTGCATCACGCCATGTTCAGGTTAGTGAGATGGTACTTGAAAAGGCAAAGCGCCTTGTTGAGCATAAAAAAGATGTTGTTATACTACTTGATTCGATTACCCGTTTAGCACGAGCATACAACCAGGTGGTGCCAACAAGCGGAAAGATACTTTCCGGTGGGGTGGATTCCAATGCCCTGCATAAACCAAAACGTTTTTTTGGTGCAGCCCGTAATATAGAAGGCGGTGGGAGCTTAACCATCATAGCAACAGCACTTATAGAAACTGGCAGCCGTATGGACGAAGTAATATTTGAGGAATTTAAAGGTACTGGAAACTGTGAAATCGTGCTTGACAGAAAATTAGCTGATCGAAGAATATTCCCCGCAATCGATATTAACAAGTCCGGAACCCGTAAGGAAGAGTTGCTTGTAGATGCAGAAGAACTTAATAAAATATGGATTTTGCGAAAAGTATTATCGTCTATGAGTTCAACGGAATCCATGGAATTTTTAATTGAGAAAATGCGCAGTACAAAAAATAATAGAGCATTTTTTAAAGCAATGCAGGGATAGTGCGATATAATTATTTGGCATAAGGAGATAGTTATTATGAAAAAAGGTATACATCCTGAATATTTTGATACTGTGATAAAGTGTGCATGTGGGAATGAGATTCACACTCGTTCAACGGTTAAGGATCTGCACGTTGAAATATGTTCAAACTGTCATCCGTTTTATACCAAGAAGCAAAAGATTATTGACACAACAGGACGTGTAGAAAAATTTAAGAAGAAATATAACATTAAATAATCTACAGGAATGGGATATTCTATCCTTCGGATAGATACCATGCAGTTATAACAATTAACGCGCTTGTAGTGAGTGCGTTTATTTATTAATGGTATATTGGCAAAAATGTTCTATTATGTGTAATTAATACACACTAAACTATGTCTATGTGTATTTATTATACACTTGTTGACTTTATTCTTTGTTTTTAGGCACAATTGTAACTGTAATGAACACTATCTATACCAATTATCAAGTATTTTAGAAGCTAATTATATTATATTTTAATAGTATACTAATTTATTTGTAACTTTCAAGATTTTTTCATTACTATATAATAAAAATAATAAAAAATACGCAGGAATACCCAATATTTTTTTATTCCTGTTGAATTATTTTTGTAATATTAAAAAAAAATGAAGTATTTGGCACATAAATTGCTTTAAAATATAGTGATGAGGAAATCATGGATAGGAGGCAGCCATGAAAAGATATAGCGATTTTGAAGATTTATCTATCAATCAATATTTCAATGCCATTAATCAGGTTGAACTTCTCACTCAGGAAGAAGAGATTGATTTAGCAAAGAAAAAAGGCATCGGTGATGAAAAAGCAAAGGAATCGTTGATTAATGCTAATTTGCGACTGGTTGTAAAGATTGCAAAAAATTATACAAATTTAGAGTCATCTCTTATTGACCTGATTCAGGAGGGCAATTTAGGTTTAATAAGAGCAGCAGAGAAGTTTGATTACAACATGGGCTGCCGTTTTTCAACATATGCTTCATACTGGATCAAGCACTATATTACACGTTTTATTGCAAAACGAAGCCGCACTATCCGTGTTCCTATCCGTAAGGGCGATCTCTTTAAAAAGATTAAACGGGTTCAGGATGAGCTTACCAACGAATTAGGGAAAGAACCTTCTTATAGAGATATTGCAGATATGCTGGGTATTGATGAACGAAGTGTAAGCGATATATTAGAGGTATTCCAACCTACCGTTTCATTAGAATATCCGCTTAATGACGACGAATTTAATCTTTATGAGGTGGTAAGCGACGAAAAATTTCTTTCTCCTGACACCAGCATTTCACGCAGAGATTTAAAAAAGGAACTAAAGTCAGCAATGGAATCATTAATGGAGAATGAACGGCTTATCTTAACAAAGAGGTTTGGGCTTGATGGGAGTGAACCTGTTACTTTAAAGGATGTCGGAAATGAGTTTGGTATTTCTGCTGAAACAGTTCGCCAGATAGAAGCCCGAGCAATGCAGAAAATTAAGCAGCGATTTTCGTATTTAGCTGATTATATTGAATAATTTCTCAAAGGGCAGGCTGTTAACCTGCCCTTTTTTATTTTTTCCTGCCGGCATCAAGCTCCTCCTCTAAAAAACTATGATTATTCATTATTGTCATGCTGGATTTGTTGAAGCATCTATCACATTCCTGTTTTGTACATTGAATCGTGCATATGTTGAAAAAGAAAGTGATACGATATTGTTACTGTTTAATGGGAATATCATTACTATGGATAATAGTATTACTAAACCGGAAGAAATTGTTGTTAAAGGTAGCAGAATATTGTTTTTGGGGAAATTACAGGAAGCATTAAAAAAAGCAGGTGATACTGCAATAAAGATTAATCTAAAAGGCAAAACACTTATTCCCGTATTTAATGATAATCATACCCATACCTTAGCTGCCGGCTCCTTTTATTCTGAAATAATTTTATGGAACAAGACCTGTGAAGATATTGCCCTGATTATCAATGAAGAAGCTAAAAAGAAAAAACCAGGAGAGCTTATAACTGGTAACTCATGGGAACCATTTACAGTACGTTTATTAAAAAAATACCGTGATTCACAGGAACTATCGTGCAGATTTACCTGCTGGCCTTTGGGCGATTCACCTTTATACTATGGGCTCGGCATATGCTGAATTTATGGAACACCAAAAAGGTTCACTGAGCAAGGGTAAGGTAGCTGATATGGCAGTGCTTTCAAATGACATTTTATCCATATCACCTGATAAAATTAAAGACGTAAAGGTTATTATGACGATAGTTGGTGGCATGATAGTATATAGAAACGATGTATTATAAACTGTACAAACCATATTGTATTACATTATTATTTAAATGGATGGCAATTATTTCTGCTTAAAGATTTAATAAATTTTGTATTTCATTTTTATTCCTGATTATATAATACCATGCTACCCTCTAAAATAGACGGAGGAATAAAAATATCCTTAAAAGGAATAGTTTTTAACTAAAAAATTCTTTTTTTTACGGTACTATGAAAATGTATCAATACCAGCATCCTGATGCTTCATCATCTCACATTAAATAGTCCGCAGATTATCTCTATAAAAATAAAAAGGAGGTTTGTGGACCTCCTTTAAAACAATATTATTATTTCAGATGTACCAATTCCTGAAGCATCTCTATGCTATGGGGGTTTTTCAAAACCTCCATTTACTCTATTCTTTACCGCTTCAGATGTACCAATTCTTGAAGCATCTCTATGCTATGGGGGTTTTTCAAAACCCCCATTTACTCTATTCTTTACCGCTTCAGATGTACCAATTCTTGAAGCATCTCTATGCTATGGGGGTTTTTCAAAACCCCCATTTACTCTATTCTTTACCGCTTCAGATTTATCAATTCTTGAAGCATCTGATCAGATGTTGTTATTGTTCTTGAATTTGCCTGAAATCCTCGCTGGGTAATAATCATATCAGTAAACTGTTCGGATAAGTCTACATTAGACATTTCCAGTGTCCCAGCTACTATCGTACCCCTGCCAGCTTCGCCGGCAGGTCCAATATTTGGCAACCCTGAGTTATTGGACAACTCAAACATATTATCACCTGCTGCAATCAAACCCTGCGGATTGGTAAACACAGCCGTAGCTACCTGCCCAACCGTTTGCTTTGTTCCGTTTGAATATACTGCAGTTATAATTCCTGAGTTATCAACCGTAAACGATTCCATATACCCCATGGTGTAACCATCCTGCTCAACAGCTTTAGTGGTTGATGGCGAAGAAAACTGTGTAATGCCCTCCACAAGCCCTGCACTACCAAAGTCAAGCCTTACATTGCGCTGTGTTGGGTCACCTGCTACCCTATAGCTTAAATTTACCTCAAGCTTTCCCTGATTTATTTCATCAGGGCTATTAGCATCAGCCACTGACATGATGCGCCCCTCAGGTGAAAATTTAAGTACCACCCTGGAAGAGCCATTAATCTGATTTGGCTGGTTGCCACCATTAGGTACATCTAACGTAACAAGTTCTGTATCGGTAATAGCAGCCGAAGCAGTCCACTCATTTACTCCGCTTTTCCAGAAATTGAGCGTTAATCGGTGAGGATTCCCCAATTTGTCATAGATATCAATATTGGTTGTAACTCCTGCAGATGTTCGCATAATAGCATTGGCATCATTGGGTACAATTGGTAATTTTGAATCTATGTTACATTTGTATTTTACATAGTTGGTTTCTTTTGCAGGTACTTTCCCATAAATCGGAACAATGATATCTTCTACCGTTCCAGACGTATTGATAACTTTTTCACCGGCAGCATTGGTTGTAGCCATCCATCCCTGCACTCTTAACCCGTTTGCAGGATTAACCAGCGTCCCATCTTTATCAAGAGCAAATGTGCCAGCCCTTGTATATAGATGTTTTTGACCCTCTGCCACAATAAAAAAACCATCACCCGATATTGCCATATCAGTATTGACACCGGTTGTCTGCAAACTTCCCTGAGTAAAAATTTTATCAATAGCTGCAATATTCATACCCAGCCCAACCTGACGCGGATTTATACCACCGCGGTTTTCCTCAGGTTTTGCAGCACCAGAAATTGTTTGTGAAAGCATATCTTGGAATGTGACTCTGCTGTATTTGAATCCATAGGTATTAACATTGGAAATGTTGTTGCCTATAACATCCATCCTTGTCTGATGATTTTTAAGTCCGGAAACACCTGCAAAAAGTGATCGCATCATATCGCAAAACTCCTGTTATCTAATTTCGTAATGGTTGTATAGTTGATGAACTTCCTCTGACAAATGTATTGTTCATCTGATACTGCTGCATGCCTTTAGTTTGTTCATTCACGGTATTATTTGTTTTCTCAGTTATTTCATTGCTTTGTGTCTTTTTATTTTCATTTGTAAGATTGTTTTTGGGCATGTATACTGCATGTATATCATTAAGGGAAACTTCAGTAGAACCAACAATAATTTTCACTCCATCCTGCCTGTAAACAACACCACTTGCAACACCACGAACCAGTTGCTGTGAAACAAAATCAACTGCCTCCACCTCTTTCCCGATGAGCGAAAACGCCTCTCCGGACTGTGACCGCAGTACCAAACGCTCAATTGCCTGGTTCATATTACTCATCTGTTCCAGTGAAGAGAACTGTGCCATCTGACTTATAAATTCTCGGTCATTCATTGGCTGTGTTGGGTCCTGATGCCGTAGTTCAGCAACAAGCAACTTCAAAAATGAATCCTTATCAAGCTCGGCAGGCA
>JAKPOE010000068.1 GCA_029548025.1 Spirochaetota bacterium | reverse complement strand
ATTTTTTGATATTGATTGCATTTATAAAGAAAAAAAAGGCGTATATACTGCACGCTATCAGTTTACCCGGATAGGATCCTATGACTACTGTGTTTATAAAAAGCGGAAAAAAAGAAACCAGTGGCTGCGCTATGAAGGGTGCAGTGGCAGAATAAACGTTATACCTGATGTTCGTGGAGAGATTGTACTGGAGATATTCCCTGATATACACGGACATACCCGCATCTACTGGATGGATCAGGAGCATCCCGGTCTTGTCTACAATGAGCATGGCGAGGTAATACGCCTTGGGCGTTTTAGCGATATTACAGCACATCTGGAAGATTTAAAGGAGCGTTACCATATAACAGCCCTGTATCTATTAGGTGTACAAAAGCGTGGCACTAACCGTGAAGACTGGGCACCTGAAGCAACATCACCATCACCATTTTCACCCATGAGTTTAACCCAGATTGAAGACTACCTGGGCGGCGAAGAAGAATTCAAGGAGCTTGTAGCAAAAGCCCATGCAATGGATATAAAGGTCATAGTAGATGTTGTGCCTCATCTCAACCGCCACAGCACTGAACTTCCCGATGACTATGCAGTCAAATGTTACGATGACAGCGGCAATCTGGTTATCCGCGCATCCACCGATGGCAGGTACGGAAGCTGGAATGATGGCAAGCTTTTCAATTATCGTAAATTAGAAGTCTGGGAGTGGCTTATCAACAGTATCTGCACACTCATTGATAAGTATGATATTGATGGCATACGCTTTGACTCCGGCCATGCCGTTCCCATCATGATGAAAAAAAACAATTACCCTTTTGTTTATGGACAGTATCGTTCACTGGAGTCACTGGTAGAAGGCGAGATTATCGTCAATGACCGGGAAGATGGCCATTTCATTACTACCGGATACTATGACTGTGCATGCAGGGATACCATAGCTATTCCGTTGCATTACCTGATCATGTCTTCTGTTGCCCAGACGTTGAAGGCAAAGAACAAGCAATTCTTTATTCATATAGCCGAATGTTATTGGGGTCATGAGCGCTATCTTTCACGCAGCGGTATTATCCCCTACAATTCGGCACTTTTTAAGATATGCGAGGGCATAATCCACGGAACAACTGATGTTCGTGAGGTGTATCACTTTTATGATAACTATCTGCCTACCGCCCTCCCTCCGGGAACTGAGCTGCTGGGAATTTTAGGTAACCATGACGAAAGGCGCGCGCTCAACACCTTTGGTCAACGGGGGCTGAGAGCAGCTATTGGGCTTACCATTTTTTTAAACAATATCATTATGGACTATGAAGGAAGTGCTGAAGGCGAAAGCTGGAAGGTATATCTTGATAATATTTATGTAAACTGGAATCAGTTTGAGTACGTTGCCCACAGAAGTCTGGAATCATTTTACCGACAATGGTATCGGTTCCATCGCAGTAACAAAGGGAAAGGATATTTGATATGGGCAAACAATCATTTAGTTGCTGCATCAATAAAATTTACTGAAGATACTATATGGATTGGTGTTTTCAATTTTGCCGATAGTTCTCAGAATGTTGCATTACAGTTTGATAATCCTGCATTGCCTATTACCGACGAATCTTTTTTCAAGGTTGTTGATCCCATCTACTCGCCTATTACAAAGCATTACAGCTATTATACCGGCAAAGAACTCAAAGCATCGAAACTCTACACCGTGGTGTCCTACACTGACAGAATTAAGCTTTTAAAACTTGAGCCTGTCGATGACATTACTCCCCTCTATGATGAATTTCTGAGTGACTCATTATTTAGATTGTATTCAATAAGCAATCCAGTTCATTTTAAATCCAATTTCATGTTTTGTGAAACTATTGAGCATACTGCTTCTTTTGATGAATTTATACACTTTTTACAAACGCACATTATCCCGCTATTTTATCCTCAATATAAAAACTTCATTGAGATTGGATTTAAGCGTATACTTTTTTATATGTTTAAATTTGGTTTTACCCATGGCAATGATGTTTTAAAATTAATTGACAACCTTTCATCACATCATGATACCACTATTGCTGAATTGGGAAAAAGTATACAATTTCACAACAGGCGTGGACCCATTGTATTTATCTCAGCAGAAGCAGAACCATTTTCAAAAAGCGGTGGGCTTGCCAACGTTGTTTATGAACTTCCCCGTGAGCTTACAAAGTTAGGCGAAGAGGTAATCGTCATAACCCCAAAATATCGTCATGGGGATGACAATGCTATGAAAAAAATGGCATCCGCATTACAAAGATACAAAGCAGCGTATACAGGAAAAAATGTACGCTTCATGATTGAGAACAACACCTATGAAGCCGGTGTCCATTATGCACAGGTAGATGGTATCCATTACTATCTATTTGATCACCATGAATTTTTTGACGGGCTTTACTGGGGCTACACGGGCGAAGAAAAATTGCGACGTCGTATTGCGTTTGCACGCGCCAGCGCTGAGCTTATAACCACCTTTGGATTAAACCCTCTTTTTGTATTAACCAACGA
>JAKPOE010000060.1 GCA_029548025.1 Spirochaetota bacterium | reverse complement strand
CTGCACCACATAGAACCTATCATCAAAAAAGAGATAGCAATATATAATCAGTTATTGGCAATAGAAGAACAAAAAAAGGATGCTATCATAGCGTTCAATGGGGAGCAACTTTTTTTATTTTCTAAAGAACAGGAAAAATATGTACATGAATTAGAAATTTTAGAAGCAGCACGCCAGAAGGTATTAAACAATGCAACAAAACAGGGATTACAACAAGGCAATATATCACTTAAAGATTTTATTATGATCACCAGCGCCAATAATACTGAGAATATAGTGTTGCTGGGGTATGAATTAAAGAAAAAAATAGAAAAGTTTTCACGGCTTTATGAGGGCAACAAAAAGCTCATAGATGATAATATGGAATTTTTTAATATAATCCTTTCATCATTGCGAAAAGCAACAAGCTATGAGACAGGATATGGCCCTGGGGGATTGGCCAGGCGCAGTGCTAGCGGAGCGTTATTAATGAATAAAACGGTGTGAGGTATAATATGAATTCAACATTCATGGGGATAGAGATTGGGAAACGAGGTTTACTTGCTCATCAGCAGGCGCTGCACGTAACAGGGCATAACATATCCAATGCTGCCAATGAAGAATACTCCCGTCAGCGTGTTGTCATAACTGCTTCAGATCCATTATATGTTCCTGCTCTGAATAGAGCACAGCAGCCCGGTACTATTGGTCAGGGTGCTGAGGTGCAAAGTATAGAGCGCATTCGCGATGAATTTATTGATGACCGCATCATGGTAGAAAAGCAGGCATTTGGGTATTGGAAGACACGTAATGATTTTATCTATCAGGTTGAGATGGTGTACAATGAGCCATCCGATCAGTCCATACGGAGCAGGCTGGATGCACTGTGGGAAGGTTTTCAAGAATTATCAAAATATCCTGAAGAGCGTTCAACACGGGAAGTGGTAAAGGAAAAAGCAATTGCACTGGCAAATGAAGTAAAATATGTATATGGTAAGCTATATGATCTGCAGAAGCAGGCAAACCGGCAGATTTTTCATACCGTTTCTCAGATTAATGAATACGCACAGACGATACGTGATCTGAATGAGCGGATAATGAAATCAGAAGCACTGGGTGATAATCCCAACGATTTAAAAGATAAACGCGATGCTTTAATTGAAAAACTTTCACAGCTTATAAATATTAACGTTAGCCGTACCGATAAGGATGAGCTTATTGTATATATTGGATCGGAAAATTTAGTGCAGGGCGAAGTTTTTAGACCTCTTGTTGCCATTGAAGATCCTGAAAATAACGGTTTGTACAGGGTGTTGTGGAAGCAAACATCTACTGATGTCGGTATTCAGAGCGGTGAGCTGGCAGGATTGTTATCCATCAGGGATAGTGTGTTAAAACAGAACATCAATGATGTCAATGCATTTGCTGTCAATATAACCGACCTTATCAATGAAGTGCACAGGGATGGTTTTGGAAAAAATAATCAGACCAATAACAATTTCTTTAAAGCTATACCGGTAAGTGATAATGTTGAAGGCAATTTTGATCTTAATAGTGATGGCATCAACGATGTGACCGCGCTTTTTAAAATTTCCGGCAATAATAAGGTAGATGCCTCCGCTGCAATTGGTATTAACGGGACACTTTCCTTTGTTAAAAATAATGCTATTGATCAGGAAGTCAAGATAAACTACTATGCTACTGATACATTGCTTGATGTGATACAACGGATTAACGATGCAAAGATTGGGGTGGTAGGGTACATCAATCACAATAGCCAGCTGGCTTTTAAGGCTACTATCGCCGAAGATACTGACAAAAAGAATTTTATTATCCGTCATCTGGAAGATTCAGGGCAGCTTCTGGTGGGCTTTGCCGGTATTTTAAAGGAATCAGGCCCGCAAGGTTCATTTGATTACCGGCGCGTGGATGATATCCGTAAAATTATAGCTTCACGGGAACATATAACCATCACACCAATGTTTAATCCGGCATCGTATATGGATATAGATGATGCAATCAAATTTGATATTGATTCCATTGCTGCTGCTAAAGGGAAGGATTTAGGCGGTACCGGTGATGTTAATACCACCAATGGTGTGGGTGATGGTAGCAATGCACTGGCAATAGCTGCGTTAAAACATAAACATGCGATGATTGATGCCAATGCTACGTTCAATGATTTTTATACCTCACTTATTGGGCGTATTGGTTCGCAGGGTGAGGAAGCTAAGGATAGGGTGGCAAATCAGGAAACGCTATTGAAAAATCTTGCTAATTTACGTGAGTCAGTTTCCGGAATTAATCTGGATGAAGAGATGGCTAACATGGTTCAATTTCAACATGGATACAATGCATCGGCACGGGTCATTGCCATGATTGACAGGATGCTGGAAACCATTATTAAATTAGGTACAGGGGTATAAACCATGCAGCGCGTTACCAATCAGATGATCAACAACAATCTTGTGTATAACCTGCACAAACATGGGCAGGATATGGATGCCATGCAAAATATGCTTGCAACCGGAAAGAATGTGCAGTTTCCGCGTGACAATCCTGTTGCTGCTACCAATCAGATGTTGTATAAAACGGCACTGGTGGAGATAAATCAATATATAAAGAATATAGATGAATCAAAGTCAAAGCTGGATGAGGTTGACTCTGCATTGCAATCGGTTATCCGTATCTTTCAAAGGCTGCGAGTTTTAGCAGTGCAGGGCGCCCACGGGATATATACATCGTTTGAACGTAAAGAAGCAGCGGCTACTGAAATCAATCAGATGCTGGAAGAGCTTGTCAGCATTGCCAATATTCGTGGCGCCACCGGTAAACCAATCTTTGGTGGCTATCAAACAGGTACTGAAAATATTCCGGACCCATTTGTGCCAATTTACCAAACGCTTACCGCAGGCAATCAGGGAAATGCCATGATTGGTGTGCAGTACCGTGGAAATATAGGCAAGTTGCAGCGAGAGGTTGCAACAGGTGAATATCTTGATGTCAATGTCCCCGGCAACTGGGCATTCTGGGCAACCAATCAAATACTTTCAGCAAATAAGGATGTGTCGCAATACAGAGCACTGGCAACACAGGCTTTTAAAATTGATGGTGTGTCGATACAGCTTGCAGCAGGTGATACCATTGACATAATCGTTGATAAGATCAATAATGCGGGATTAAGTGTAAAAGCATCGCTGGGGGCGCGGAACAATCTGGTTCTGGAGACAACGGTTCCTCATGCTCTATGGCTGGAGGATGAAGGCAGTGGAACATTTTTACGCGATGCCGGCATGGTAAATCCGGATTTCCCCAATCCACCAAACAATGTTGATCCTACGGTATCAGTAAGCGGGATGTCAATCTTTGATATGGCTATTCAACTCAGAGATGATCTGGTGCGAGGCGATCAGGAGCTTGTTGGAGGGCGTGATTTAGGGCTTATTGATATGGCGCTTGATAATGTATTACGTCATATTGCGGCAGTTGGTGCCAGAGAAAACAGGGTAGAGGAGCTTGCCAGGCGTTCAGAATATGCAAAAAGCAATGTACTTGACATACTGTCAAAATCTGAGGGTATAGATTTCCCCGAAACTATCATGAATTTCAGATGGCTTGAATCGGTGCACAATTACGCCCTTGCAGTTGGAGCACGGTCAATAAAACCCACGCTTATGGACTTTTT
>JAKPOE010000057.1 GCA_029548025.1 Spirochaetota bacterium | reverse complement strand
CGTGCTGTAATTATAGGTGATGCAACTATCTGGATTGACAGCATTACCCAGCGCCCTCGCTATCCAGAGCTTAACCCAACCAACACCTACGCCGTAGCAATTGACATTGGCACAACCACAGTGCAGATAGCTTTTTTTGATATGACAACCAAACAGGCAACGCCCGAAATCACTCTCCTTAATCCACAACGACGATTTGGGCTGGATGTTATGACGCGATTAAGCCATGCAAATGACCCTGCTAAAGCCAGTCACCTCACACAGATTCTTTTACAAACAATAATAACCACTATTCAGGATGTATGCAACATTTCAGGTATTGATATACACTCCATAGTAACTATCGCCATCAGTGGCAACACTGTGATGAGTTATTCCTTCTTAGGGATTGATATTACCCCTTTAGGTACTTATCCCTATACCACACTCATCACGTCTTTTGACAACTATAACCATTATCCCCCTTTGAAAAAAACATTTCCCAATGCACACATAACCGTTTTACCAGTAGTCAGTGCATTTCTGGGTGGTGACTTTTTAGGTGGTGTTGGTACACTTCCAAAAACAAAAGGCAACAGCTTTTTCTTTGACATTGGCACAAACGGTGAGATGGCAATTATAAAAGAAGATGGCACTATTGTTGCAACATCATGTGCTATGGGGCCAGCTCTGGAGGGAATGAATATTTCAAGTGGAATGACTGCAACCGAGGGAGCTATCACCCACTTTAATCTTTACAATAATACGTTGACCTACACTTCGTTAGGTGATGGCAAACCATCAGGGATAAGCGGCACTGCACTTATTGACCTCATTGCTATTCTTCTAAAAAATGGTGTTATTGAAAAAAGTGGTGCCATAAAGACTGCTATACCACAACCGCTATCAAAGCACATTCAACTTGAACACATTGAAAACATGAAAACCCTGATCATTCTTGATATCATTACCATCAATCAACAGGATATTCGCAATGTTCAGCTTGCAAAAGGAGCAAGCCTTGCAGCCGCAAAAATTTTATTACGTGAAGCAGGACTGTCAGCTCACGATATTGAGCAGGTGTATATAGCTGGTGCATTTGGGCAACATATAAATATTGATAATTTTAATGAATTATCCTTTCTGCCTGAATTTAAAAAAGCAACCTATCATTTTGGAGGGAACACAAGCCTAAAAGCAGCACTCATCGCATGCACGGATAATGAATTTTTACAAAGGTTAATACAAAGAAAAGAACATATAACAACCATTGATTTATCACAGCATCAAGAATTTAATGATACGTATATCAAATCACTGGATTTTTAATTACAAAACTTATTTACCATTCATAACTCTGTATGACAATAATGCCTTTCTGTGTTGCTTCTTTGATAAAGCCCTGTGTGGCAAAATGAGTTACAAGAATGGGGAGGATAGGCACGTCACCATACACCTCTCGTATAGCATTTATCTTTTCTTGTAAATATTCAAACACTTCACTACGCCACTGCCCTTCATCTAAACGAACTTTTGATTCGCCTACAATATATATTTCCTTTCCATTTTTAATGGCTTTCCCAAAGAAATTAATTTCTTTTCCTCCAACTTCAGCACGGACCACCCTTTCCTTTACTTCGTACCCATATCGATCATATAAAAGTTTTGGAAGGTTCCGGTAAGCCTCATTTTCAAACGCATAGCCAAAACTTCGCGATAAACCACCTAAATGCACCCGGGTATCGT
>JAKPOE010000047.1 GCA_029548025.1 Spirochaetota bacterium | reverse complement strand
TTGTTATAATAAAAAAATCCCGGGCATAAAAAACCCGGGATGTTGTATTATAGCAGATTAATCCACCCAGTAATAGTATCCGGAGGTAATAACCAGAGGATCAACCTGTCCATAGTATGAAGAGGAGGTAGTTTGCACACCTGTATTTTTCCCCGATGGATTGGTATAGGTATAAAGCAACAGATGGTCAGGTGCATTGGCGGTTGCGGATATTTTATTAATATAGCTTTTCCAGTAATCTGAAGTGTCAGTTGATCTATCCCAGCCAAACGTGTTGACAATCTGGTTTGCTATCTTTTCATCGGCACCAGTTCCAAAAAGTCCCTCAATATCAATAATAAAAGATCCAAATCCGCCGGCTTCATCACGGACCATATTTTTGACCGAGTTGTATAAACTATAGCCGCATTGTGATACCAATGATGGAGGAATATAGGCAACATTCATTGTTTTGCCTGCAAAGTAATTAGCATACCAGCAAGTGCCTGAGCAGTGATTGCCTCGCCCTTTTATGTAATAATTTACATAATCTAACTGGTACATGTTAACATATGCATTCACACGGTAATATCCTTTAACATACAACATTTTGTCAGCAGCGTTAACAAGATATTGTCGGTATAGTGCTTCATTAGCAGAAGCTGGCTTGAGTACAGCACCACCAGCAGCAGCAAAATTTTTTGTTACATTATAGGTTGTGTCAATATCCTCCGTTAAAATGCCAGGCATGCCGTTGCTCAATTTATCCGGATTCATCCTTTTGGGTGTTGTTTGAATAAACCATATTTTGTTGTATTCAATAGGGATATCGCTAACATACATGGTGTTGTGGCGAATGTTAAATCCATTATCAACAGTCATCCCGCTATGGCTCCAGTAGCAACCCAATATTGCAAGTAAATCCATAATAAATCCCGGACTGGTTGAAAGAATAACATCTCCCTTCTGGGCATTAATGCTCATTGGTTTATAAACCCATTGCCCTGCAAAGATTGTTGATGTTGTAAACACAATAAGCATAATAAGGCATATTTTTGAAATAAACTTCATTGGAACCTCCTTTTGATCAATATATAATTCAAAATCATAGAATTGTGCTCATCAAAAGTGAGTGAATTATCACTCACTTTTTAATAATAAACACCCTCGAATCTAAAATGAGTTGATTACAAAAAAAAGTCAATTCATAAACCGACTATTAGGTATAAAATAAAAAATTTTTTTAACTATTTGTTTAATTGTATTACATAAAAAAATGATTTATATAATTCAATTAAAAATAAAGTGAAAGCTTTATTGTAATAATAGTAAGTGATATATGATGTTGGTAACAAGAGGATACATACGATTATTTTTGATTTACAAATTCTGATGTGCTACATATATGACATAAAAATAATTTTTGTAATAATGTAATCAGTTGAATGGTTTTTATTTAAACTTTACAGGAGGAGTCCATGGCTTATAAAATTACTGAAGATTGTACAATGTGTGGAACATGTGCTTCTGAATGTTCATCTCAGGCTATTTCTGAAGGAAATGATCGTTATGTCATAGATAACGATATTTGTACAGAGTGCGGCACATGTATTGATGTGTGCCCAGCTGAAGCAATAGTGGAAGTATGATGATAGTGGGGCATGCAGCCCCACTTTTTTTAATATAAAAATGCTTTGCTTTTTTTAAACGATGAAATATAGTGTGCTGTCACTCTGAGGCTGATGAAGAAAATCAAGCTGTTGAAAGGAAAGATTCTTTGGGTGCTAACGCTTTCTCAGAATGACATAAAGGGCTTCGTCATTCAGAATGGCATGGTATAATTCTTCTTTATAGTAAAATCTTTTTTTGGGAGTTTTTCATGTGTGGTATTGTAGGCTATATAGGTAGTAAAAATGTTGCTGAGGTTCTTATCAATGGTTTGAGAAGATTAGAATATCGTGGTTATGACTCAGTAGGGATAGCTACGTTGATAGGAGATGAATTGATAATTCAGAAGCAAAAGGGTAAGGTTATTGATCTTATTAAAAGATTAGATTATGAAAAATTTAATAGATGTACAGTTGGTATAGGGCACACACGATGGGCAACACATGGTGAGCCAAATGATATTAATGCCCATCCACACTGTGACTGTAAAGGTGATATCGCGTTGGTTCACAATGGAATCATAGAAAATTATGGTGCTATAAAAAAAGTACTCATTGAACATGGTCACACTATTCAAAGTGAAACAGATACCGAAGTTTTAGTACATCTCATTGAATACTATCACCAAACCATGTCACTTGTCGATGCAGTACAGAAAACATTAACCAAGGTTGAAGGAACCTATGGTATTGTTATTATATCAAAAAAAGAACCCAACAAAATGGTAGCTGCCAGGAATGGGAGTCCGCTGATACTTGGTATTGGCGATGGCGAAATGATAGTGGCTTCTGATGCCAGTGCAATCATTGAACACACACGGAATGTCATGTATGTTTCAGATGGTGAAATAGTAGAAATAACAAAAGATACTGTACGAACATTTGATCTACGAAAAAATGAATTGGAAAAGCACAGCAATAAAATTGATTGGGATATTGCATATATAGAAAAACAGGGATTTCCCCATTTTATGCTAAAGGAAATATTTGAGCAACCCGAGACAATTCAGAATGCGTTCAGGGGACGGATAGTATTGGATGAGGGTAAAACCCGTTTGGATGGATTACGGCTTACTGAAGATGAGTTGAATAGTATAAAACGTATTATTTTTATAGCCTGTGGTACCTCATGGCATGCAGGACTTATTGGAGAGTATTTAATAGAAGAATATGCCCGAATACCTGTTGAGGTTGAATATGCCTCAGAATTCAGATATTGCAGCCCAATCCTTGAAAAAGGTGATCTTGTTATTGTTATAAGTCAATCAGGTGAAACGGCTGATACCCTGGCAGCGATGCGTGAAGCTAAGGCACGTGGTGTCAGGGTGCTGGGCATTACCAATGTTGTAGGAAGTACCATAGCTCGTGAAAGTGATGGAGGGGTGTACATACATGCAGGGCCTGAAATAGGTGTTGCATCTACTAAAGCGTTTACTTCGCAGATAACTGTTTTAATACTTTTAACATTTTATTTAGCCCGCCGCAGATTTATGACTGCTGATGCAGGCCGTGAATTATTACAGGAGTTGATACAGGTACCTGCACTTGTACAATCAATATTAGGAAAAAATGATGAAATTAAAGAAATAGCAACATTATATCAACATCACCGCAATTTTCTTTATCTGGGAAGAGGTATACAGTTTCCTGTTGCTCTTGAAGGTGCATTGAAGTTAAAAGAAATATCCTATATTCATGCAGAAGGATATCCTGCTGCTGAGATGAAACATGGACCTATTGCACTTATCGATGAAAATATGCCGGTTGTCTTTATTGCTATAAAAGATGAGGTGTATCAAAAAGTTATAAGCAATATGCAGGAGGTAAAAGCACGAAAAGGCAAAATTATTGCTATTGCCACCGAGGGTGATGAAGAGATAAATAAGTTTGCCGATCATGTTTTCTATGTGCCGGCTACTGTAAAAATTGCATCCCCACTTTTAACGGTGATTCCACTACAGTTGTTAGCATACCACATTGCGGTATTGCGCGGGTGCAATGTAGATCAGCCAAGAAATCTGGCAAAGAGTGTTACGGTAGAGTAAACTGTTAAATAAATTTTTATGCACTGTGGTTTAAATAATTGACAGGATGTAAACAAATTTTATAAGTGATAGCAGGAAGTGTTTATGGAGTAATGAGCATATATATTTAATGTGATGTGAAAATACAGTAAAAAATTATGATAATAAGGAGAATTCGAAATGATAGTAATTGAAGATATTGATTATATTGGTGTTACGGTATCCGACATGGATAATGCAATCAGTTTTTACAGTGATTTGTTTGACTTTGAGGTAATTGAGCGTGTAAGCAATACCGATGAAGCATATATACGTGTTGGTGATATTTTATTAAAGCTTGTTGAAGTAAAAGATTTTAAAGCGCCCGAAAATTTGAAAAATAATATCTGTTTCTATATCGATGAAGAAGATTTTGATGATGCTCTGGATGAATTACAGGAAAAAAATATCACAATAGTTTACGGACCTGAAAATATCCGGAAAGGGCGTCTGGTTGTATTTACTGATCCTGATGGAAATAAAATTGAATTGCGATACCCCCGATTTTCTTTATAAAATTAATTAAAATTATTAATCATGTCATTACAGTTTAGCATTCCTATTATCCCCATTGGCGTTTTTTATGATGTTGCCAGAACGCTCAAGATGTTTGAGCTTTTAATGCAACACGGTATACGTTGTATTGAAGTTACATTACGAACGGCGCAGGCGCTTGATTGCATTACTGCTCTAAAAAATACATTTCCTGATGCAATGATTGGTGCTGGCAGTGTCATAACTCATGACGATTTTAAGGCAGCAGTGGATGCTGGAGCAATGTTTATTGTTTCACCATGTGTAAGTGATTCTTTAATAGAACTATCGCACAAAAATAAAAATATATATTATATACCTGGTTTTACAACTCCTACCGAATTAGCTCATGCACTGCAAATGCACGTTGATGTTTTGAAATTTTTTCCTGCTGAGTATTGTGGTGGCGTGCACTACCTCAAAGCTATTGTTGAACCGTTTGCTCAATTTTCATTTTCAATCATTCCAACGGGTGGTATTAAACCTGCTCATATTGCTGAGTATTTATCGTTGCCAAAGGTAGTTGCATGTGGTTTGTCATATATTGTCGATAGTTACCTGATAGAACATGGCGATTATATAAATCTGGAAAAACGTATAAACGAAATCCTTGCCTGTTTGCAGCGATAGATGTCCATCTATAAAAACATTGAAACAGCAATTTATAAACGGGAAAACCTGTTGAAGCAAACTATCACCAATGCGTTCCGTCTGGTTAATGGACAGGGTGATGGTTGCTATGGACTGATACTTGATTACTATGATGATTATCTTTTATTACAGGTGTACGATAGTTCCCTGTATCAGGAATATCATGGGATAAGCGATCATTGTATAAAAATATTGGCATGTTGCAATAGAGCAATAAAGGGTGTTCTGTTAAAAGATAGGAGTAAAGTTAATGATCCTCAAAAAATTGCAGAATCACGAAAAAGCGTGTGTATAACAGGAACACTGCCACCGGTACCTTTGATAGCAAAACAAAATGACATTGTTGCAGGTGTTGATCTGATTAATGGCCAGAATACAGGGCTTTTTCTTGATATGCGCGGAGTGCGACAGCGTTTAGCACCATATTATGCAAACGGTGGAAAGCTCTGTAATCTTTTTAGCTATACCGGTATATTTGCGATCCATGCATTGAAAAATGGATTACACCATGCAGTCAATGTTGATATGTCGAAAAGCGTGTTATACAGGGCTAAACAAAATTATATGCTCAATCACATCAAGGATGATAATAGAGACTTTGTTGCTATGGATTGCAAAAAATTTTTACAATATGCTGCAAAACATAATGATACATTTCATTTTGTGATTTTTGATCCACCTACATTTTCCAGAAATAAAGGACACAATTTCAGTGTAAAAAAACATTATAACGAATTTTTATCGTTGATTGCTCCCATTGTTTCAGATGGGTACATCCTTACCACTATCAATACCATTTCAATTTCAGATGATGAGTATATATCATTACATCCCGGTAACTGGGAACTGCAATTTTTAGAACATGAGCCTGATGACTTCCCCTATTATAAGGAACCCTACCTGAAAGCAGGTTTATGGAAAATGCGGTAATTTTTTTGAATTAATCCTTGACTTGTAAAATTTATCTTTCGACAATAATGATGGGTGGTTTTCTTTATTAATCATTCATGTTGCAATTCCAGTGAACTATACAGGATAGTATTATGGTTGTTTTATACATTGCGGTAATCAGTGTCATAGTGGGTGTCATAGTTGTACTTTATTCGGAATTTTTTGAGCATACCATTATGTCCAATATCCCTCATGACCGATATGTGCCTAATCTTGATGTTGAAATGTCATCACACTCCATGCACAATGGCAAGGAGCAATACCATAAAACAATGGATTCTGATGACATACCTGACATTGATATAGACTTTGATTCTATACCAGAAGATGAAACAACGATTGATACTACACCTGCAAGGAGCAATCCAAAATCAGAAGTTATTTCTATAGATGAACAATCACAGCAAAATAACAACAAGAATGATGATGTTGATGTTGTTATGTATGTCGATAGTAGCGGAACTATTGGGGATATTGGAAGCGGTATGCGTTCAGAAAATTGGAGTTCATTAACAAGGATAGGAGCCGGGACTTTGCGATATAAACAGCAGGGCATCAATATTGCTATTAATAATAAACTCTATCGCTATGACTTCTATAGAATAAATAATTTAAAAGTATATGATAACTATATGCTTTTTACGTTAAAAGGTAAACAGGGTGTTAATTGTTTGCTTCTCAACAATGAATCCGATATTTTATCATTTATTGAAAATGAGTATAAACAGTTTGTTGAATCTCACAAACAGGATGGTTAACAAGTATGTATTATCGATACAAATCAAAACAGCGAAAAAGAAATACAACAAAATTAATTATTAATATCCTTTTAGTGGCAATAGTTATTTATATTGTTCAGGAATATCATCAATACATCTTTTTCTGGAAATATACATTAAATAAATTGCAGTATAAAGTTGATATGGCAGTCAAGCAAAGTGATAATGAAATGCGACAGGGGCAATTGAAAGATTTATGTATAGCTGCAAATAAGTATGTTAAGAGTAATCCTTTAAACAGCGATGCTTATTATCTGGCCGGGACAGTTCATTATTTATATGCAACCTCTATCAGCAATATTCCGGTATATGCATTATACGATGAAAATACTCTGGATACCATCTCTAATGAAGCAAAACAACATTTGATCAATGCTATTAAAGCAATTAATAAAGGATTGGCTTTTGGCGGCAGATCATCGATAGATGATACTACACGAGTTATTCTTGCAGCAGCAGCGTATATGAGTAATTTCTATCCCATTAATGAGATATATACCATTATACAGAAAGTATCAAATATAAATAAACTATCCATAGACAATGCTCGATTGTATTCATTGATAGCTATAAAAAGTGGTCATACTGAAGAGGGGCTTGAACTGGTTAAATTGAAAGGTGTCTCTGATAATAGTGAAGGAAGGATGTTTTTAGCCGCATCATATTTATATGCTAATCAGCAGAGCAATGCTATTATTGAGTACAGGAATATTTTGAAAAATTCAATGGATAACGCCATTATTAAAGCTGTACATATAGAATTAGGGAAGATATTTTATAAAAAAGGCATATATACAGAATCACTTGAACATCTCAATGCTGCATTGCAGATAGATAATCAAGATATACAGTGTAAACTGTGGTTAGGTAAAGTTTATTCTGCCGTAGGAAATATTGCCCAGGCAAAAGCAGTGTGGAGCGAGGTGTTGCTTCTTGATTCTGAGAATGTTGAAGCAAAACGGTTGTTAGGGGTTATGTAAAAATTTATTTTTTATCTGATATTAAAAAAATTCATGATAATAGCTTGACAAAAAAAATAGCAAAGTATCATTCAAATGCAAATAGTTTTACTGTTAATCAATATTTTGACTAAAAAGGTAAACATATTATGAT
>JAKPOE010000044.1 GCA_029548025.1 Spirochaetota bacterium | reverse complement strand
ACAACCTGTCTCGCCAGTGGGTAAATTTCTGGGGTTATCCTGCAAAATATTCATGCACCGTAACCAGCTTACCATCTCCTTTTCGTCAAACGAATAAACACGGGTTAAACTCCATGACTGATACCCATTTTTAAAGAATTGGTAATTGTCACTTTTTGCAAAAGAAAGATGAGAAATGGTGGTTGTAATTTTCCCCAATTCAATATCTGAATCAGTTAAATTATCAACGGTGTATTTAATTGAAATATAATCTCCCTCATCCGAAAAAACTACTGTGATTCTGATATTACTATCGCCACTGATGCAGGTGATCTTCTTTTTACCCAATGCGGTAATTGGCAATGGCTGGATTTTGTTAACATGGTTATTATGAATACGATAGTTATAGCCAATTTTCCAGCTATTAAACAGAATATCTGGTTTCTTTAATTGTATTTTAAGTTCTTTTTTATTTTTCCCAACCACCAATTCCATAAAAAGCTCCTATTGTACCTTACAATCAAGAATATGGGTATCGAAAACAGAGCCAACAAGCAAATTGTTATTATAGCAAACTGCAACAGTTGAAGACTGGATTAAGCTCCCATCATCATAAATGACCGTCTCTTTTTTGTATGAATCATTGTTAAAGGTGATTTTAATTATTTCAGAAGGAGCTATAACATTTTCGTCCTGAGAGTGGCGTACAAACGTTAGTAGCTTTGGATGGCAACCAGCCCACAATACACCTTTGTTATCAAAAGCTATATTATCAACACCGGTATTACATGCAATAGTATATAACAGTTTAAGATTATAATCCTTCTCAATGGTATAAACTTTGATACACCTGCCAACAGGTGAGGCAACAAATAACTTTTGTTTATCCTGGCACAGTGCAATACCATTGGCATATTTAATATTTCTGGCTTTAATAGAAAAGGCTGATCCATCATAGAATAAAACATAGGAACGTGATAACTGAAGATAATCTTCAAGTGATTTGCCAGAAGCTGTCCTGTTTCCATGATCATTGGTAACATAAAAAATATCTTCAGCCACCATGGCAAGATCATTTGGTGAAAACATTAACCTCTGATTTTCAATTGATTTTATGTAGTGCAATGCATCCCCCATAATTTCAAATTTTTCAATGAATTGCCCATGACTTCGATGATTGATAACATATAAAAATTGTTTATTTTTAACATTAAGCAAGTCTATCCCATGTGGATGAAATTCAAAAGCAAAATCACTTGCCATTCTTTTTAGTGTTTTACGGTTAACATCATAAATAAAAATTGATCCATTAATATTGTTACCTTTAGCAAATGCTCTCCGGTCATCAGATGAGATATAAGCATTGCCGTTACTATAATTCATGACAATATCTTCAGGGCCAGGGATTGTACCAACCTCATTGCAATAATAACCTGAAAAAGGAATAATTTTTTTAAACTCCCCTGCATCATATACTGATTTTATTATAAATGCGATAATTAATGCAATAATAACTGCTGATGTCACTATTATTTTTTTCATGTTGACGAATCCTCCATGTTTTAGAATAGCGTTATATACTATCTTTCGTCAAGTATTATTACAATAATTTTTTATTGATATATAGAAAAATTATACCAATTATTTATTGGCAATTGCTTTTCCCCATATTGTTTTTAATGCATTTTTCCAAACATCAGTTTGCAATGCCTTACCCCGCCATAATCTCCCTTCAACAATCTTGCTTTCCATAATTTTCCAGCCTTTATAATAATCAAACCATTTCCATTGATATCCCGCTTTATAGATATATTCACAATTGCCAATAAAAATTAGTTTATCGGTTGCAACCATATAATTAAATACTGTCCAGTGAGTACCTGCATAAAAAATATATTCAGGATCGCCAATAAGCATCAATGCATCAAAGCCCTTTTCAAAATCAAACTGTTTCCAATCCAATCCTGCATGGTATATGTATTTTGCAGATTGCAACTCTATCAGTTTTGACAATCCCCTGTTATAATCAAATTGCTTCCAGAATCTTCCGGCTCTGAAAATATATTCATCATTCCCCCATTCCACTATGACAGTGATGCCCCGTTCATAATTAAAATTTTTCCAGTATATCCCTGCATGATAGAAGGCTTCGATATCATTATTGCTTATAAAAAAATCCATGGCTGCATCAACATCAAAATTTTTCCAGTCCCTGCCTGCTTTAATGATAAATTCTGAAATATTACAGTTGAGTAAATCGTCAAAATATTGCAAAGAATGAGCGGTATTTTCAATACCTTCGCGATATAGTGACTGTGCCCGGTTATAATTAGTATTTATGTGCTCATCCATAGTAGCAACCTAAACCATTGGTATAGCTTTCCCAAATGGTGGAACAAAAGCCTCATTCCTGCTTTTTGCAACAAGCCATAGTGTAGCTGGGTATGGTTTTAATTTGTCAATATCATAGATGTAGCCATCTGTAATGACAAGTACCATCTCGTTATGGTGCCGTAAATATTCATTGAAAAACGACGAAAAAAATGTTGCCCCGCCATAGCCTGATTTTATCAGCTTCCAATCGCCCTTTTTATATTCATACGGTTTGGTTAACCTGTTTGCCCGTATCAGTGCATCACCATCTTTTACCGGTATAAAATATTCTTCATCGACACAAACAAGATACACCTTATATTTTCCGGTTAGATCATCAACTATGCCAAATGCTGTTTCTATGTCGTCCTTCTGCGACATCATGGAAGCTGAAATGTCGATAGCCACTGTTATTATCTCATTTTGCTTATATGCTCTTCCTGCATTATATATTCCTTTGGCAACATAGCGTCTGTTAAATCGCGAATGGGTGTAATACCACTCATTTGAATGTGACATGTAATCGATGATACTTTTAATGTGCTGGCTGTAATGAGAACTATCGCTAAGATTTATTTTTTCTATACATGATATGATGTCCATATATGAGCGCTCACTGGTGCACCACTCATCCTTTTTTGCATGTGCAATAACCTTATTTTTAATAGTCCGTTTAGTGGTATTTTCTTCATCAAAATAATGGACGCCTGTTGGCAAAAATTTTTGTTCATCCTTGAACATCAATTTATCATCATCGATGTGAGTGGCGGATAAATAATTTCTATAATTAAATTCATTGTTATGCTCAACTCCATCATCAGTAACTATCGCATAGCTATCATCATGAAGTAAAGCTTTTTGCTTTGTAGTTTCATGATTATTATTAATCAGCATTACTTCATCCTGTTTTTTAACAAGCCAGTGATAAACATCCTCCCACAGCGGGTCATGTATGCTGGTGTCGGCAAAAAATTCTTGAGGGATATAGGGTAACCCCTCCGGTAGTATTAATGCCGGCACCTCCCACTGGTATTGCCCTTTATATGAAAAAAAGGTTTTACTGTGCTGTACTATAAATGTATTTATTACCATATCCTGCGCAATATTCTGCAATACAACATCTCCCGTTTTTGAGCGGTGATCATGTTCAAGGATTACATGAAGCATTTCATGCACAAGCAGCCCAATAAATTCATCGGTATTAATTTGCAGTAAAAACTCTGGATTGTAATACAACACCATCCGGTGGGAAGCTACCAATGATAATGTTGGAATGGATTGCGTCTTTGCAAATTCAACGGTTTGATAAAAATACGATGTAAACCTGCTATGATTCCATAGTTGCAGAAGAGTGGTATGTATATATGAATCCTGAACCATCGCTAAACATCAAGGAAAACCTGAATTTTTTCTAATAAATCCTTTTTTTTGACGGGATCATCTTCAAAGTTCAACGCATCGTGTATCTGCGTAAAGATGCCGCAATCACGAACAAGCGCATACATGAACGATACCCGTATATCAGCGCGCGTATATGCAATAAACTGTAATACATGGAAAAGTTCTTTTTGTATATCTTCACCAAGCTTTCCATTGCTATGCAGATTGTCATTATAAAGCTTATTGAGCGCTCCGTTAAGTGCCCACATCATGTCTTCAGCAGGTATATCACCTGCAATCAGTTTTTGTAATTTTTGCTCATCACCTGCCAATATTTCCTGCGAGCTTATAACGCGAGGCGCAACATATTGTAAAATAAAATCAGTTCCCGCAACCTCGCCAATTAATGAAATAATAATTTTTTGCAAAACCTTATAGTCAGTATGCTGTAAATAATACACCAATTGTTCTTCAGTGCGGAAGTTATAGGCTTTATATAATGTGTCGGATATCTGATGCCATCCACGTGGATTAGGATTAACACCCCTTTCATCCCACAACCGTTCAGGATAGGTGCTAATATACCGTACTACTGCGGGGTGTATTCCTTCTTCCAGTGCCCAATGCAACCAGTTTTGTGCATCAGGGATAAGATTAAATACTGCTAATCTTCCATCCAGGGCTGAATCATCAAAATCAGTAATTACGGTATTGTCCAAATCGCCCAAATTGCCTGCCAATACTATAACTGTTTTATCGGGTAATGCGTGCTCACCGCACATACGCTCGGTGATAATCTGGAATAATGTTTGTATTACCGTTGGATGAGCCCTGTTGGCTTCATCTAAAAACCACAAAATTCCATTATAGCCTTCAGGTACTTTTTCCGGTGGTATAAAACGAGGTCTGAAATATACCATACGTTGTTGGTTGTTATCCGGTACGGGGTAACCACCAAGATCAACATTTTCTTTAAATGCTAAACGAGTATCAATAAATAAATAATTATGCTTATGTGCAATCTGCTGGACTATAGCTGATTTTCCAACTCCGGGATATCCAACTATTTTAATGGCATAGTGGACCTTCCCCTGAGTCTGAAGATATCGATCCAGAATCTCGATTAATTCACCTGTTGATACTTCTACCGGTCGTTTCATAGCACATCATAATAATTGAAAAAGATAATAATTTAATCGATAGCAACCTATGATATTCATTGTATCGTTGAAATGATGATTATTCAACATTTTATTCTGTGAGCTTTCAAAAATGGGATAGTACTGCGTCATGCTGAAAAAGCGTTAGTGACCGAAGCATCTCCTTTGAACGACCGGATTCTTCGGCTTTGCTTCAGAATGACATGTCACCATATCGTCATTCAGGACATGTTCCGGAATCAAAATATGCAGCGTTAGCTCCTGAAACCAGTTCATGATGACGTTCAACATTCCAGACTCCACACATTGTCATTCCGGGCTTGACTCAGAATCTGCTTTTTAACTTTCAATTATGATAGTATAATGTCAGAATCCTTTCTATTTTAAATTGCTTCTCCTATCGTTGCATAAATACCAATAAAATTTTTACTAAACCCAACATCCATCCGTACATTTAAATCCTGGTTTGCCCTTAGTTTAAATCGCAATCCACCGCCCCATGCATACACTATCTCATCTACTTTAAAATCATCCATCCCCGGGGCAACCTCTCCTGCTCCTGCAAATCCACAGGCAATGAATCTCCAGAAAAGTGGCACCCGGTATTCAACCTGTGCAACCATTACATCATTGTCCCTGTATCTGCCCTGGTACAAACCGCGCATAAGTTTATCGCCACCCAGCATTGAAAGCAGGTAAAATGGTGCTTCTCCATCAATATATCCAGTATAAAACTGAAAAGCCAGTATATGTGAAAACAAAAATGGCTCAAAATAACGAAAATCAAAGGTAATGTTGGTATAATTAAAATCACTTTTTATATATTCGGAATACTGTATTACACTTAAATTTGCATAGCTCCCACTTCGGGTATAGATAATATCATCACGATTATCATAATTCACAGTAAATCCCAGCCCTGACACCAATCCCTCTTTTGCGCCGGGCAGCAGGTTTGCATCAATTAAACCGCCACTTTCAGCTTTTGTGGTTTCCCTGACATCAATATGATAGATTAATCCCATATATAATTTAGGAACAAGAGCATATTCAGCAACATTCTTGAATGCAAATACCCTTGAACGGTAATATTCATTATGCTTATCCGAGGTATCCTGACCTATCCCATAAAATTTATCATAATAATCCATATACTGGAAATCATTTTTGATATGGAACCTATCCCGGTAAAAATAAAATTCCGGTAATACCTGAAACATAAACTGACCATTTTGTGTTTGTGTAACTGAAACTTGCAATGTTGTTGGTCTTAATTTTATAGGAGGTATATTCATAACGATATCCTGAAAATAGGTAAGGAATATAGCACCACCAGCCAGCTGTGTTTCGGGTTTATAATTTACATATGGTACAATCAGCCAATCTTTTCTACTTATGACAAATACATCCTGTAAAGGCTCACCACCAACACTTCCTTTTTGCTCATAGTTAGCATACACATTGACATGACAGAGTATGACGATATACAGTAAACAAATTATTTGCATATAACAACGCACTGTCATTCTCCCGATAGCACTATCCTGTTAATTAAAACTCTTTAAATAGTATTTTGACATAATAACTAGTATGGAGCTTCATTTTTACTTTTCCCTGCAGATTTGTACCAGTAATAAAGCAGTCCAGATAATGTAAAAATTATTCCCAGAAGAGATGGTGCAAATGCAGTTATAAATGTTATAATTAAATATACTACATAGAATGAAATTACCAGTATAACCGTAACAGGATAACCCCATGCTTTAAACGGTCGTACAATACCGGGATATTTTTTCCGCAAAACAATTACGCTGCCTAATGTCAAAATATTGAAAATTGTTCCGGTTGCCGAGAAATAATCAATAACAGCTTTATATGAATCTTTATACATAGATGCAAAAAGGACAAGTATGCTTGCCCATATTCCCTGTACAATTATTGCATTATTAGGGGTTTTATATTCAGGATGAACCGTAGAACAAACCTTAAAAAAAAGATTATCTGATGCCATAGCATGCCAGGTCCTGGCTTTCACCATTATCTGAGTGCCAACATTTCCAAAAGTGTTTATAATGACTGCATACGCTACAATCAATGCTCCAATGGCACCCAATGCATTTTGCAATGCATCAACCGCAATCCATTTTGACTGAGAAAAATACTGAACCGGCACCTGAAAAAGATATGCTGCATTAGTGCTTGCATATAAAATAAGTACACATGCAATACCAACAAATAATGATAACGGTAGATTTTTACGGGGATTTTTAACCTCTTCTGCAACATACGTAGCACCTTCCCATCCACTGAAGGCAAAAAATGCATATCGGAGAGCAGCACCTATTCCCAATATATGCGCAAATGTAAAATTTTCAGGAACAAGAGGATTATAAAAATTATGAATATCGCCATTATTGGAAAAGCAAGAAACAACAATATATCCCAGTGCTACTATTTTTGAAGAACTTATTATTATCTGGACAACACCGCTTAATTTTACGCCAAAACAATTAATGAAAGTATGAAAAACAATGACAAGAAGCGCCAGCATTACTACAACTGCATGGGATAGCACAACTCCAGAAACAAGAGTAATTGAAGCAACCGTATATTCAGCAAAAACTAAAGCAACCGCTGCTATAGCACCTGTTTCAGAAACAAAGAACATTGCCCATCCCCGTAAAAATGCAATTAATGGGCCATATGCTTCTTTTAAATAAACATATGGACCCCCGGAGCGTGGCATCATTGCAACCAGTTCGGCATAGCAAATAGCAGCAAAAATAGTAATAACAGCACCAATTATCCATACACTTCCAAAAAGCAATGTAGAGCCAACCAGAGCCATAATTGGACCTGGTGTGCGAAATATTCCCGACCCTATGATACGGCTAATAACAATAGCAATAGCTGATGGTAATCCCAATTGCCGTGATAACGTAGTATCTTCAGAAAAACTTTTACTTTGTATGGGGAAATTTTGCATCTATAGTATCGTGTAAGCGGTCAAATAGCTGCTGATATCCACAATCATTTTTGTATTATCTTTCATATCCATAAGAGCTTGCATAGTGCAAATTTTTTACCGGGTTATAGCATACTGCATCATACTTTTATATTTAGTATAGGTATAGTATCTAAACTTTAATATATAATATCGATTGGTTATAAGTTTTGAACCTTTAAACTTATATGGGGAATAAATAATGGGATTTGCAAGTATAGCCAGCAGGCGAGATTTTTCATCATTACGTAAATTGTGAATATTTCTTCCGAAATAATAATAGGATGCATTTTTTATGCCAAATAAACCTTTTCCCCATTCGCAATAATTAAGATACAATTCAAAAATCCTGTCTTTGTCTAATAATACTTCCATCTCTAAAGCTATAATTAATTCAGCATATTTTCTGATCATCGACTTTACCGGGAATAAAAACAACGTTCGTGCTAACTGCTGTGTAATGGTACTGGCTCCATACATCCTGTAACCAACTTTATAATTAATGATGAGAGCTCGTTTAATTGCCTCAATATCAACACCATTATGTTTATAAAATTTATAATCTTCAATTGAGATTACCATTTTCTTTATATCATCAGGTATTTTTTTTAAGGGTACACATTGCACTGGTTTCACTGTATAATTGTTTATATATGCCCGATAGTACATCAATGGAGTATTTGAAGGATTATGCTTGTCATAATACATAATTATTGATCCCATTAACACAACAAAGGCAATATGAATAACTATCGCCACTTTTATGATTTTTTTAATAGTAGTGAAACGTGTATGATTTTCGTAATAACAGTTACTTTGATTACTCCAGCGTTTTAAACGCCCATACATCATTTTTAAATCCTGTACCATCAAAACCACCTATTATAATTATCCTGTCTTTGAAAACTGTACAACTATGTGAAACGCGTTCCCCCATGGGAGTAAAGCTGTTAAATAATTCCCAATTCATTCCATCATCAGAGCGATACACCGTACCCCCTTTTCTAAAACCACCGATTACCCATAAAGAATTTTTATAAACAACACAGCCATGACCGCCACCAGCAAAAAAGGGCATGTCGCTTGCTACCTTTTTCCAGTGAATTCCATCACCTGAATTCCATACATCACTAAAGCTCATAAAATTATTGTTTCTGTCAACACGTATTCCACCAATCAGCCACAATTTGTTTTTGAAATTTGTTAAAACATGCCCACCCCGAGAACCAAAAGGTAGTTTGTTTGCAAGCCTGTTCCAGTTTACACCATCTTCGGTTTTATATGCTTCGGCACCGCATGCTATACCACCTACTAAGTAGACTTTATTTTTAAATAAAGCGCAGGCATGTCCACCTCGCGGCATAAACTCAGCAGTTTCTTTTATACACTGCCAGTTCATTCCATCATCACTAACCCACACATCATTCATATCAATAATATTTTTACATTCATCAAATGAAAGCCCACCTACCACATACAGCTTATCATTAAAAACAAATGCAGTGTGTCCGGCCCGCTTTTTAAAAGGCATCTCTCCAGCACTATACCAGTGAAGACCCTCTTTTGAATACCATACATCGTTGTATGGATTATTACCATCCCAGCCGCCAATAAGCCATAATTTACCTTTAAATACTGTACAGGTGTGTCCGGCACGTCCATTAAAAGGAGCATTAAGAAGATAGCGCGTAAAACTTGACTCCTTATCACTAAATCCTCTTAGTAGCGAGGAACCTATGACAATTAAAAGAATAGCCATTAGAGTTCCAAAAACAAATTTATATATATATGTATCCTTATTCATATTGTATTATATACTCTATTAATAAATTAGCTATTAACAAAAAATAATAACACTATCATTATAATCCGTAGTATTAATGATCAAAAATGAAGGGAAGTTCTTCTGAAATTTAACATTCTTTGCGACCTATTGTATAATAATTTCTTCATTATTCCTTAATCATCAGCTACAGTCTTTTTTATCGCTATATTATATTTTTTCAATTTATTATGCATTGTTTTTCTGGAAACATTAATAGCTTTTGCCGTTACTGATATGTTGAAGTTAAACTGCTTTAACATTTTCTCAATATATTCTTTTTCTACTTCATCAAGTGTTTTTACCGTTTCATCCTGCAAGGTAGTATCGTTATCGCTAATAGTATCGCCATTATCAAAACTTTCATGAACAGGTGCCGTTGCTATAGTCGAGGGTATGGCAGCATATACATCTTGTTGCACTGCCGGTTTGTTATATTCTTCAAACTCCAGTACACTTTTAACAATATCCAGCTTTACAACATCCTCTGTTGAAAGCAATACAAGACGCTTGATGACATTTTCCAGTTGTCGCACATTGCCAGGCCAGTGGTAATCGGTTAAATATAATCGCGATTGTAAATCAAGAGTAATTGTTCTACCATATTCACTGGTAAATCGTTTTAAAAAATAATCAATGAAAAGAGGAATATCCTCTTTGCGTTCTTTTAACGGTGGAAGATAAATAGGCATAACATTAAGCCGGTAGTACAAATCTTCTCTGAATGTTCCCTGTTTAACCATCTCCCGGA